>JAUIHJ010000203.1 GCA_030432015.1 bacterium | reverse complement strand
CTTGCGAATCACGGTGGCACCAGGGCCGCCCAGGACGGAATTCCGACCGACCACGAGTTCGTCGCATGCCAACGCAATCAGGGCCGCATCCGCGCGGGCTTCGCTTGGAACAAAGGCGACGGTGCGGACGTCCTGATCCGATAGCGACGTCAGGTAATTGGCGAGTCGCAGGCTGTCATTCGTCGATCCGCCGGGACTTGTAATGTTGATGCAGACGAAATTGACCGCCTGCTTGGCCAACTGCTGGTTGATCGAAGTGATGATCCAATTGACCAGCTTGTCGTTGATCGGTCGCTCGATATCAACGCGCAACGGTCGCCTCGTTCCACCCAGGGTTGGGTCATCCCGAAGTGCCGAGATCGGGATTTGAAGGGCCTCCGCCAGCGCTCCGCGGTCGGCCGCCAGATGACTTGCAAAGCCGTACTTCAAGCGCAGGTCGCGACCGGTAAACCTCGCCATGTCGCCGGCCGCGACGACCGATTCCACCTGGCTAACCGTTGTCGACTGTTTGAGAGTTGCCAGCTCGTCGTCCAGGATGTAACGAACATTGTCGAGCGTTTGCACTTGCAGCACGGATGCTTGCGGGTCGAGCATCCCGACCGCAACGGCGGGTGGAATCGCGGGACGGAATGCTGCGATTTCCGCGTAGTTGTTTCGCATCGTGCGATCGATGAACGACTCGCCGGCACCGGCCGCTCCGATTTCAGCATCCGGGTTCACAATCAGCTCTTCACAGGCAATCACGGGCAGCAAGGCATGGCCTTGCAAGTCACCCGCGACGAACGCCACCGTCCGGATTCCGTTCAAGCGGTCGCTCACCAGGTAACGGGCCAAGGAAAGCGCCCGTTCGAATTCACTGCCTTGGCCTGTTTGGTCGCCCCTCTCCCCGGCTGCATTATCCTGCCCAGCAAACTCGAGAATCACAATGGGACGGGGGATCGAAGTTGTCGCCTGAGATATCAGCCGGTCGATCTGGTGCTTGACTTGGATGTCGACCGTACCGGCAATTGGCAACGGGACATTAATCAGAAAAACGTCCGGCGTCACGTTGGGTTCGCGCGGGGTGGCGTCCGGCTCGGCGGGCAACGTTGCGAGGTGACCGAACTGGATTGCAAAGCATACCGAGAAGGCGACCAGGCCGTTGACAACACGACGGATTCGGCGTTTCCGCGTCTGGCGAACGAATTGCGAGAGCGTCATCGGACCATTCCTGACAGCATGTTGATCTTCGTGCCACATGACATCCATCATTATACGACTGTCGCGGCGAGGGTGGGCAGTAGAACCTGCCCAGAGACTGAGACGGCCACCCGTACGATATGCAGGTCTTCAGGCTGCGCTCGCCATCAGGAATTCGTCGAATTCTGCGTGCTTCTTGGTCAAAAAAGCGACGATATGGCGAGAATCGGGCGGGTGACTCGACGACCCCGCCGAATTGCGGCGAAACCGAGATGGGTCGCCACGCGAATTGCCCCCAACTGGGCTCAGCGGGGCGCCGGCTGACCGCCGGTCGCCTGCGCTTGGCGAGCTGGCCCGTAGACCGCACGCGCGCCCACGTTGGACGGACCCGGTGGCGGCAGAGCGGCCTGAGTGTCTGAATTTTGTACGGGTACCACCACCTTCTTCCAGTCCCGCGCCGGCAACGCTGGCTCGAAGAAATCTCGGTTCCAGATGTTCAGCATTTCGAGCGTCGTATTCCAGTTAACTTCGCGGTCGTTGAATGAAAACGTTGTCTTCGCGTTGTTGCGATGGAACAGCACCATACCTTTGGGCAGAAAGTCACCGCCGTCGATGATGATGTGCAACATGCGGAAGTTCTGGGCGTCCTGGGCCGTCCGGGGTACGGCCTCGAGATGATACTCGTTCTGTGCCTCTTTGGGGGTAATCACATGCACCCAAAATCGGCTTTTGATCTGCGCAGCCTTGGCGCCGAACATGAACGGCAACGGACCTTCCGCAATCTGCTTGCCCTGCATGCCGGGCGGGAGCGGCCTGACAATCAGCTGTTTCTGCGAGTGATTGAATTCAAAAATCGATTTCCCGTCGCAGACCCAATGTTCCCGTGGACCACCGACCTGGTCTTGCCAACCCGGTTGGCCGCCCGGCTGCGCGGGCGGCGTGCGATGCTTGATCAATTCCGCTTTGAAAAGGCCTTTGTCTGGGGCTTCGTACTGGATTTTACCTTCGGTGTAGGTCTTTCTGACGAACTCCCATTGGGTCTGGTTCGTCGGCGTGATTCGCCGCGTCATCTCGTATTCGTTGCGCGTAAAGTTGCATCGGTAACGCTTCACTGAGGATGTCTTGTGCTCCCAGTAGTTCAAGATTTCATCGAGATACTTTTCGTGTTTGGGATCCAAGGGAATCCAGTTCGGCATCCCGGCTGGTCGCGTTTGCCGGGCAGCCTGTTGCTGGGCGGCTTGTTGCTGGGCAGCTTGTTGCTGAGCGGCTTGGCGCGGTGCGGCTTGTTGGAGACCGGTCCTCTGTTGTCCGCGACCCTGTTGGACGCCACCTTGCGGACCAGACACCTGTGCTGACGTGTGCGAAGCGGCACCGCAGACGACGATGGAGAAGAGCACCAAACGGCTGGAATGTCGAAGGACCATGCGTGGCAATCCTGCAGATGGATGATGATCGCGCGCGACTTCGTTGTCGCAGAGCAATTTGGAGCGGGAGTCTAGCAACATCTCCGATCAAGCCCTAGATCGGTTCTGAGGCTCAAGGATTCGTTTCTTGAGAAACCGTGACGACGCGTAAATCGCAGACGTTGGTGTGCGTCGGCCCAGTCCGAATCAACGCCTCCAACTGCTGAAACAGGTGATAAGCGTCGTTGTTGGCTAAATACGGTGCCGGATCGAGTTGCAGCCGCCGCAACGTGTCAAAGCACTCCGCGTCGATCAAAGCGCCGGCGGCGTCCGTCGGTCCGTCCTCCCCGTCGGTGCCCCCCGACAACAGCGCGATATCGGCCAGTGGATTTTTGGCATCTGTCTGCCGCGCCATGGCATGTGCTAGCGCTGCCAGCACCAGTTGCTGATTGCGGCCGCCCTTGCCGCGTCGGTTCGACGGTGCCAGTTTTACGACCGGCTCGCCACCTGTGATCAGACAATCGGGCCCCGCTTGGCGACGCATGCGAAGCGCATGGTCGATCAAGTTCTTGCCGACCGCTTCTGCCTGTCCCTCCAGGAATTCGGCGGCGTCGACCGTAAAGCGATAGCCCCGCCGATCCGCCTCGTCGGCGGCCGCGATGACCGCCACGCCATTGTTGCCAATGACAAAATTTCGCGTGTCGTGCAGGTCCGCCCTGGCCTCGACCGCCGGCTGGGCGACCTGATCTTCGAGCACATTCCAGACGGTGGCGGGAATCTGCGATCGATCGGCGACGAATCGATGCAAAACCTCCAGCGCATCCGCCGCCGAAGTCGTATTGGCGACCGTCGGTCCCGAGGCGATGACGTCCAACGGGTCACCCATCACGTCGGAAATGATCAGCGTGAAGAGCCTGCCAAGGCAGCGGCGGGCCAAACCGCCCCCTTTGAGTCGGCTCAATTGCTTTCGCACGGTATTCAGTTCCTGGATGTTGGCACCTGCAGCGCTCAAGAACTTTGTGACGGCCTGTTTATCCGCCAACGAAATCCCTTCCACCGGCAGCGGCAGAAGGGCCGAACCACCACCGGACAGCAAGCAGATGCAAAGGTCCAGCGGTCCGAGCGATTCGACGAGCTGGAGAATCTGCCGAGCACCTTCCACACCCGCCTCGGTTGGCTCGTTGACACCCGCTGGGCGTGCCGGGTGCAGGACGATGCGCTGCAGGGGGCGTACGCAATCGGCCGGAACATTGACCCATCCCGTCAGTCGGTCGCTCGCCAGCCACCGGTCCCCGAACGCCTCTTCCAATCCCTGGCTCATCCCGGCGCCGGCCTTGCCCGCACCGACAACCACGATGCGGGCCACGTCACGAAGATCCACTCGCTCGCCCACCAGCGTCAACAGGTCGCCAGCAACTTGCACGTTGTCGCGGACCAAGCGGTTGCTGTCCACGGCCTGGACGCCCGCCTGCCAAATTGCCAGTGCGTCTTCTCGAAGTTGCCGCGCGGTCCGAATCATCATGTTTTCAGATCTTGACGCGAAGCACGTCGCGCCATTGCCCTTCGTGTTCAAGGATCAACTGTCCCAGCCCGGTCGCGTTATCGTCGCAGCAGATAATACCGGCCAGGTATGGTTTACCCAACGCCATAAACCGTCCCGCAATGCCGCACCAGGGTGTCCCTTTGCCTCGATCGCCGGGCAGTGCGACATTGCTGAAGAACGCGTTCGTAAAGCCGACCGCACTGACCTGAGCAGGCCAGAACTGCAGCAATGGCTGGTGTGCCGCGACCACCTGAAGAAATTGGGGAACGAACTGCTCGAGCAGTTCGGGGAGTTGCTCTTTCTCTGGAATTGAACCGTCGCGGCCGACCGGTGCCAGGACGAGGACCGCCAGTCGAACCGGGCAGCCGTAGTATTCCAGCCGGGGACCATCCGCGGGCGCACCCCGCGCTTCCAGCGCGGTCAGATCGATTAATCGCTCCCACGTCTTCTCCGGTGCCGGATCCGGTTTCCGCCGGAAGACCAGCCACGCAATGGCGATCGAGATGACGGCAAAGGCGATGAGCACGGCCAGTGCAACCCCACCGAATAGGAGCATCCAGGTGATCGGTGGCTGTACTTGCATAGCTTCGTAACGTCTACGCTGCGATATCGGGACCGGGCGGGGATATCGGGGCCGGGCGGAGATATCTTGCTGAAGAACGGCGAAACGACGACGACTCGCACATTCTACTCGATCGGGCAGGACGTGTAGACTGCCAACCTGACCCGCGATCGCTGCTGGCGACCAGCCCCCTTATCGCTGCGTGAGTTGCCGCCTGGCAACTTGAAGGCCGGCGTTGAGGACCGCGTCGACCGCTGCCAAGCGACCGCCGTCTTCACTCGCTTCGCCAGCCGGTTTGGCAGTGGCCTGAACCACGATGTCGGGATGAACGCCACGATCCGCAATGGCCAGGCCGCTGGGCGAGTAGAATTTGGCGGTCGTTAAGCGGACACCGGCCTTGACGGAATCAAGCGGGAAAATACCCTGCACGCTGCCCTTGCCGTAGCTTCGTTTGCCAATCAATGTCCCCCGGCGATGATCGCGAATCGCCCCCGCAAAGATCTCGCTGGCGCTGGCCGAGTCGCCGTCGATCAATACGATCAGCGGCACGCGCCACGTTCCGGCGGAATGAGCTCGGTAGTCATGATTCTCCGCCGAGCTTCGACCGATGGTCCTGACGATCGAACCCGCGGAAACAAACTTGTCAACCACTTCGACCGAAGCGGTGAGCAGCCCGCCGGGATTGCCTCGTACGTCGACGATCAGGCTTCGCATTCCTTGCCGATGAAGATCCCATAGCGCGGCCTCGAAATCCTTGCCGGTTGTCTTCTGGAAACTCGAGAGTCGCAGGTAGGCAATGCCGTACTGGGTGTCGACAATTCCCGCATCTTCGATACTGGGAACGTCGACGCGCTGCCGCCGCAGTTGCAAGTTGCGTGGCTGCCCCTGTCGTGATTGCACGGTCAGCGTAACCAAGCTTCCCTCGACACCTTTCAGCATGTCAGCGGCCGCGTCCGTGGAAACTTGTGTTGTCGAATGGCCGTTGACCGCCACGATTCGCTCGCCCGCGGTCATCCGGGCTCGATGCGCCGGCCCGCCTGGAATCACATTGACGATCAACAGGGCGTTGTCTTCGGCCTTAAGCTCGATGCCCAAGCCCACAAAGTTGCCGTCAATTTGGGACATCACGTCGTTCAATTGGTCGCCTGTCAGGTAGGCGGAATAATTGTCCAGTGTTCCCGTCGCCGCGCTGGCGAATTCCAACACAACGCTGGCCGGGGTAATTCCAAACTGATGCTCGCCGACGCGGGCAAGATACTTGACCATGGCCCGAGCATCGTGTCGGGAGGTTACGGGACGCATCCGCTGAATCTCGGTCATGAAATTCGCCACGCGGTCATCCAAGTCCGTTCGCAGCGTAGCATCGGTGGCAATCACGCCTGACGGTTGCGCCCCATTGGCGCGACTCGATTGAGGTGCCGTGGTTACGAGTCGATGATGACGGAGAAATGTCGGTTCGCTCAAGGCGACTTCCATGGCCTTGCCGCCGCGCCGCACGATCTGAGTCCAATCTGGCTCGTGTACATAGTGCGAGTGGATCTTGAGCAAGATCTCTGAATAGAGGTCCAGCGCATTCGACTCGCTGAGTTGATCCACCGAATTGACAAAGCTGCGATCATGATAGCGACGTCCGATGTCATAATGCATCCGCGCAGTCAGCAACCGTTGCCCCAACTCCTGGCGTTGAGGAAACTCGCGCACGGCTTGCTCGTAGTGCATCAGCGCTTCGCCCCAGCGCCGTTGTTTCTCGTATCGCTCGCCTGCCGCAATCACCTGGTCCAATTCGGCCAAATCGACAGACGTTTGTGGATCAACACGAACCGGTTCTTGGGCTCGCAAGTCGACCGTCGAAGTGACCCATGCCAGCGTCAAGAGAAGTGCGGGCAGCAGAGCGTGAATCCTGATTCGCATAGTTGCGTTCCATCTGGGGTGACTTGGGCGAAGTCCTGGGCAGGCAATTCGCAAGCACGAATTTCGCCACGGACAACACAACATCAGTCTTAGGCAGGCACCAGAGTCCATCGTGGTAAACGATGATCGCGCTGGTGGGCCCAAAAACATTGCCTTCGAACAGGCCCCTTGCAGCGTGAAAGGGCGGTAATCCAAAAAAAGAAACCCCTTTTTCGCGAGCCAAATCGCTACCATCGGAACAACCGTTCAGCACGGTTTGGACTTGCCCCAACTGGCACGAAAGAGCCGCGAAAATCAGAGATTCGGGTCGCGCGTCCTGGCGCGGGCGTGCCTCATGCAACGTGTCCTCTGCGGCAGTCACTCGCCGCGTCCACTTGGACGGTGACAATATTATCCGTGTCCACTTGAACGGTCAATCTGCCGACGAATGATAATGGTAGTGCCATTCCAGCGAACAATCTACAGCCCGGCCGTGGCAGTCCTGGTGAATTTCAATCGGGCAGCGATTTGCTTTCCGGACGGCGGCCCATCAATGATCACAATCTGTCCCAGGAGAATGCCGATGTGCCGACGATGGATGCTCACGATGCTGCTGCTGTCGTGCACCGGCACGGTCTTCGCCCAACAACAACCAAATGAGGTTGCAGACAACGCTCCGCAGGTCTCGCCGGGCGCCCAGAAGTTGCTCCGTACGCTGGTGCTGGAGAGCATGCCACACGAGTACGAAAATACCAAGCAGTGGGGTGGGACCAAGCGGACCTGGGACGGCCTGCATGTCTCGCTGGATGGCCTCCGTCTGAAGACGAAACGTCGATGGAAAGAAGCCAACCACGGCACCTGGAAGCGGTACCGGGCCTGGCTGATCGACCCCGAGCACGCATTTCAGATCGAGATCGAGAAGATGGTCGCAACTCCGGAAGGAAAGACTGCGTTTGATGTTGTCATTGACGCGCGGTTAGGAGTCTGGGGCCGCCTCTCCGAATATGCTTTAGATGTTCAGTTGCTGAGCCTCAGCGCCGAAGCGGAGGCCCGGATTCGGCTCCGGGTCCGTTGTGAAATGTCCCTGAGGCTGGATGTCACTCATCTTCCCCCGGACGTCATCCTGGAACCTCACGTGGTGTCCGCGCAATTGAGCCTGGTGGACTTCGACCTGATCCGGATCAGCGACCTTGACGGGCCCGTGGTCCGCGAATTTGGCGAAGAACTTCACGACGTACTGCAAGACGAAATCGCGAGCCGCCAAGCAAAACTCGTGGACCGCATCAACCGGCAACTCGAAAAGCACGAAGACGATCTTCGGCTCTCCGTCTCGGAAATGGCCGCGAGCGGTTTGCGCCAATTGCAGGGTTCCCGCGAATAACTTGTGATGCACTACACTTTCGGTTCCCAGCCAGGCTCGTAATCACGCGCCCATAGCGCCATCGCTTGCTCGTCATCGAGGATGTGGCCGTTGCTGGGGTCGCAGTTCAGCACCCGGCCTGTGCGGTGCGCAATATTTCCCAGGTGACAGAGCAGCGTGCTCTTGTGACCTTCGGCAATTTCCGCGTTCAAGTTCAACGGCTCGTCATTGCGAATCGCAGCCAGCAGGTTGGCCATATGTTCCGCATCACCACGGTTGAGCGGTTTATGCTCGGCGATTTTCTTATCACCCTTGTCGTAAATCACATAACTGCCATCCTGGGCAACCTCCATGCTCCCGTTGTCGCCATAGCAGGTAACGAACCCTTTGCCGTCATGGCGATTGCAGCTATTGCCCTGCCACGTGATCTGGCGGCGACCGTCGAATTCAAATGCGACCGTGTGCGTGTCGGGTGTCTCCTGATCGTCTTCAAAATGATAACGGCCACCGCTGGATGTAACGCGAGTCGGAAAGTCGGCACCCAAAAACCACCGGCAGAGGTCGAGCGTATGGACGCCGTTATTTCCCAGTTCGCCGTTACCCCAATTCCAGCGCCAATGCCAGTTGTAATGCACGACATTGTCTTTGTAGGGAGTTCTGGGGGCGGGGCCTTGCCACAAGTCGTAGTCGATATTGCCAGGAACTGCGGCCGGCTTGCCGACACCAATGCTGCCTCGGGCGCTCGTGTACCAACTGCGGACCAAATAAACGCGTCCAATGGCGCCTTCGCGAAGCTTCTGCACGGCTTCACTGAATCCGGCACCGCTGCGGCGCTGCGTGCCAAGCTGTACGGCTCGGTTGTGCTTACGCGCTGCCTCAACCATCAACTCGCCCTCACGCGGATTGTGCGAGCACGGTTTTTCGACGTAAACATGCTTACCCGCCGCACACGCCAGAATGGTCGCCGGGGCGTGCCAATGATTCGGAGCGGCGCAGATCAGTGCGTCGACCGCTTTGTCATCCAGAATTCGCCGAAAGTCACCGATTGCTTGCGGCTTCTTGCCGGATGACTGTGCAACCGAGTTTGCGCAACTGTCCGCGCGCGTCGTATCAATGTCACAGACGTATTTGATTTCAACGCCCGGCTGCTTGCTGAAACCCGCAGCCAACGCCGCACCACGGCTCAAGCCCATAACGCCCACCACCACCCGATTACTCGGATCGGCAGCCATGGCCGTTTTGAGCACGGATACGGCCAAGCCTGCCGCGGCTCCGCTGACCGCTGCGTTGCCGAGAAATTTCCTGCGATTGATCGGTTGTGTCATCGTTGGTCTCCGAGATATCGGTTGTTTTTAGTTGCTTACAACGTCCAGCCTTTGCGGTATTCCTTGTGAATGTACTGCTGCGCCGCGGGCGAATTAGTGACCTTCAGGTTCGCCGCGTCCCACTCAATGGCTTCGCCGCTGCGATACGCCACCGTGCCCAACATGACCGCCTCGGTCAACGTGCCCGAATAGTCAAAGTTGCAAGTTGTCGGGCCGCCATTCTTGATGGCGTTGAGCCACTCCGCGTGGTGCCCGATTGAATTGGGGATGGTCGGTTCCGGCGGCTGGAAGTCCGCGAACTTGTCACCCGGCAGCAGGCACCGCTGGCCGTAATTTGACAAAATCATGCCGTCCCGGCCGATGAACAGCTGACCACTGCCGAGACTCATGGGCTTGCCGTTCTGGTCTTTGGGCTCTTCCAACGTGCCCAGGATTTCCGGCCGCTTCCCGCTGTCGTACCAAGTCAGCTTAACGGGCGGTAAGTCGCCGCGCTGCGGGTATTCATAATTCACGACACACCAGGCGGGCGTGCTGACCGGATCCACCGGCGGACCGCTCGCCGCCACCCGCGTGGGAGCCCGCAACTTCAGCGCCCAGTGGGTCAGGTCCATGTAGTGGCAACCAAAGTCGCCCAGCGACCCCGTTCCGTAGTCCCAGAACTTTCGCCATTGAAACGGGTGCACACCATCGCTGTACGGCCGCTCGGTCGCCGGGCCGAGCCACAGGTCCCAATCCAGGTTGTCCGGAGCTTTGGTGCCAGTTGTATACTTCGCGCCGGTGTAAACCGCATTCGCCCAGACGTGAGCTTCTTCAATGGGGCCGATCGCCCCGGACTGCACCAGTTCCACCACGCGACGATAATTGTCGCCGGCATGAATCTGAGTTCCCATCTGAGTCACGAGTTTGTTCTCTTTGGCCAACTCGATCAAAACCCGCGCTTCCTTGACGGTGTGTGTCAGCGGTTTCTCGCAGTACGCATGCTTGCCCAGACGCATGGCCATCGCCGTCGCGGGCGCGTGCGAATGATCGGGCGTGCCGATGACGACGGCGTCAATCTTGTCAGCTTCCTTTTCCAGCATCACCCGGTAGTCGCGGTACTTCCGCGCCGTCGGGTAGCGAACCGAGCCTTTCTCCAGTAAGTCGCGGTCGGGATCTGCGATGGCGACAATGTTTTGCGTCGACACACCGGCAATGTTGGCACCCGCCCGACCGGTGGCTCCCACCGCGGCAATGTTGAGTTTTTCGTTGGGTGAATTCGACTCGGCGGCAGGGATCGGATTCACATAAAATCCGGCCCCGACGGCACTCGCGGCAGCGGTGGTCTTGAGAAAACGACGGCGGCTGAATCGACTGGCCATGCTGGCAGTTCCTTGCGACAGGTTGGTTGCGAAGGGAGAGATGCGGGACAAATTGGGGGGGAGGCTCGGTATGACGTAGGCTGCGGGTTGCGGCAGCATATGGGTTGGACATTGGGGCTTGATATTCCTGCCGGTCGCAGCGGTGGACGCAATCCACCACACGGGACACCGACTCCAACTGACTGCCACGATAAACTTGCCTGGGTCCGATTGCAACAGATGGCCGCCGCCGGTGGTGTGGATGACGCATGGTTCGGGGCTGGTCTTTCTGGTTCGGCGCAGGTCTCTCTGGTTCGGCGCAGGTCTTTCTGGTTCGGCGCAGGTCTCTGACCTCGTCGTACCGTTCGACCGCAGGTCTCCCGGTATTGGCGTTGGATTGCCGCGGGTGAGACCTTCGGTCAGGCCCGGTGCGAGGTCGGAGACCTTCGCACAACCGCGACCCACGCACAACCGCGACCCACGCACAACCGCGACCCATGCACAACCGGATCGGAGACCTTCGCACAACCGCGGGGCTAGCGCCCTTCGCACAACCGGATCGGAGACCCACGCACAACCGGGTCGGCGCCCCACGCACAACCAGTCGGGCGCACAGCCAGCCACCGTGACCTCAAAGCGTCAGTGTGGGCCACGCCGGTAAGACGTCTGCCACGTGCTACGCGATGAGTTCAGGTA
>JAUIHJ010000202.1 GCA_030432015.1 bacterium | reverse complement strand
GGCTTGCTGGCTCCTGGTATGAGCTGATGCAACAGCAAAGCCGCATACCGACTCCCGTGGTGCAGCAAGAGCCGAAATGTTGCTTTCGTATCAAAGTACCGACTCCACTCGAACAAAGACGAAGGCAGCGCCGTGATGCTCAACTGCTGTCTGCACCACTGCCAGCTTGCAGGCATCTTGTAGAGTCCCTTTTCGAGCATGAACGTCCTGCGAGGCTGGGACAGGCTGGCCATCACCATCACTTTAGCAGCCGACTTCTGGATGGTGGACGCCTGCTGCTTTTTCTTTCGCAAGGCACGAAGCATGACGACATAAGGCGGCTGGCGTTGGGCAAACGTTGTTTCAAGCTTCGCTAGTTGATCAATGTCACGGTCGGCAACCGGCACGGCAAGTATTTCTTGGATTTCGTCGGACACGCTTGCGTCGGGAGCCGCCGTCGGCACTGGACCGCGCGTCTGGGAAGGATCACTTTCTGGCAAATCGCCAGGGGTCGACGCCGCGTCAGCGTCCTTCGCAGGGCGATCCAACAGACTGCTTTCAGCTGCCTGTACCTGAGTGGCCAATTCTGGAATCTCGGCTTCCAAAGCAACAAGCCGTTCTTCATCCTCCGGCGTCAGGAATGGCACCACCGGCGCCGTCTGTGGGTCGCCGCCGCCACCTGTCACGGGCGTCTGATCGAAGTAGGCGAACAGCTGGTAGTATTCCTGACGCGTGATTGGATCGAACTTGTGATCGTGGCACCGGGCGCAGGTCAGGGTCACGCCAAGCCAGACGGTCGCTGTGGTTTCCGCCATATCCATCACGTAGTCGATTCGATTTTCTTCGGCGATCCGCCCGCCTTCGCCGTTGATCGGATGATTGCGGCAAAAGCCGGTTGCCAGTTTTTGTTCGAACGTCGCCGCGGGTAGCAGGTCGCCAGCCAACTGCCAGACGGTAAACTGGTCGTATGGCATGTCTTGGTTGAAAGCATCGACAACCCAATCGCGCCAGGGCCACATCGTGCGATCCCGATCGCCTTGGTAACCGTTCGAATCGGCGTATCGTGACACCTCCATCCAATCCCAGGCCATTCGCTGGCCAAAGGCTGGCGACGCCAGTAACCGCTCGACCAGCTTCACGTACGCGTCTGGTGCGTCGTCAGCCATAAAGTCGTCCAACTGATCGGGCGTTGGCGGCAAGCCGGTGAGGTCCAAGGTTACACGTCGAATCAAAGTCTGTTTGGTCGCGCGACTCGAAAACGACCAACCTTCACGCTCGAGTCGGTGGAGCAAGAACTGATCGATCGGATTCGCGGCAAGTTGCCCAGACACCGACGGCGGCACAGAACGTCGCGGTGGCAGCAACGCCCAATGGCGTTGGTACGGCGCGCCGTCAGCGACCCATTGTCGGAGGAGTTGCTGTTCCGCGTCGCTGAGTTGTTTCGGCGAGCGAGCGGGCGGCATCCGCAGATCAGGATCGTCGTGCATGATCCGTTCGATCAGGCTGCTGCGTTCCGGTTGACCGGGAACAATCGCCTGCAATTCGATCGCCGTTTCGCGCTGGTCCAACCGCAAGTCTGCCTCGCGGTGGTTGGCATCCGGCCCGTGACAGACAAAGCACTTGTCGGAGAGAATGGGGCGGATGTCGCGATTGAATTCAATTTCCGCTGCCGATACGCTCGGTACGACGAGCCCGGCGACGACCAGCCCGAGAACCAAATTGCTGCGAATTCGACGGGTGGCGGAGGGATGCATCATTTTGCGTCGAGGCGGGACCGAGAAACAGAGGCGCAATGTCACGCCCTCATTTTACCAGACGCAATCGCGACCTGCCGGAGATTCTGATGCCTGTTTTCGAGTTCGCTGACGTAACCTTCCGCCAAGATTGCAACACCGACGAACAAAGGATGACAGCACTTCAAGAGAGCATCCGCGCCGCGATCGCGCTGATCATTTACTCCAGCCGTCACTCGTCCTTAACTTCACCAATGGTCTTTTCGAGAAACTTGCGGAAGCGGCTGCTTTGGTCGTTGAGGAGCTTGTTGAGCTCAGGCAGTGCGTCTTTCGCTTCGGGGCCCAGCTTTCCCAAATAGAAAACGGCGTAGAATCGCAGCCGAGTGTCCTCCGACTTGAGGGCCTCGATCAACGTTGGAATCGCTTCCGGACCGACGGCGTCGATCGCTCGTAAGGCATTCCGGGCCGATTCTTTGTCCTCTTCGCTGGAAAGCAATTCAAACAATTTGGGCACTGCGGATTTTGCGGGCTCGCCGATCTGCCCGAGGGTCGCGGTCGCCGTTTGACGCACGGACCAGTCAACATCGTCCAGCGCGGTGATCAAGTGTGGCACAATCAAAGCGGGTTCACTCGCCGTCGCGCCCAGCGCCTTGATGGCAGCCGAGCGGATGGCGGCCTGTTGGTGATCGAGAAGTTGGCTCAGCGGATTGACAGCCTCGGCCGCCGCCTGATGAAAACTGCCGAGAGCTTCAATTGCGGCCAGTCGCACGTCATCTGCTGGATCTTGTAAGAGTGGCACGAGCGCGGACACGGCGGCCTGAGGTTCCGCGCCAATTTTACTCAGCGCCGTCGCCGCCCGGGCGCGGACGGTTGCATCGGCATCCGTTAGCTGGCCGATAAGCGGGAGGGCAGCCGCGCCGCCCTGCTCACCAAGGTTGCCGAGCGCCACAGCGGCCATGCCACGAACGGCAGGCTGTTCATCGGCTAGGGCTGCGATCAATTCACTGCTCATGACCGCCGCAAGGTCGCGCTGCGCGGCCAAGGCAGCTAAGGCCTGGGCACGCACTTGCGGTTCGGCATCCTGGATCGCCGGACGTAAGGTGGTGACAAGCGACTCTTGTTCGCCGCCAATTGCAACGAGCGCGTAAACGGCGTGTCCACGGACGGCGGCGTCCGTGTCGTTCAATGCCGATTGCAGGGCCGTCCGAGCGGGCATGGCATCGCGCGCAAAGGAACCTAACGCGGCCGCGGCAGCCGCCCGCAATTCGGGTGAATCATCGTCGAGTGCCCGAGCCAGCGGACCAACTGCCTGGATTGGTCGAGGTTCAATATCGCCGAGTGCGCTGGCGGCGGCGATTCGCACGCTAACGCTGGAGTCCGTTAACGATTCCATTAATGGTGCCACCGCCGTCGGCCCGATCCCGGCCAGTACGACCGCCAATCGGTCGGCTGGCAGTGTCCCATCCTGAGCGACTGCCAGTAGCGCCGGTACCGCGGCGGCGCCGATTCGGCTGATGGCAATTCGAATCGTGGGATCGTCGCCGTCTTGCTCGCGGAGCGCCTCAATCAGTGCCGGGACGGCGGCACGAGCTTGTGGCCCCAATCTTCCTAACGCGTACGCGGCCGCCACGCGCGTCGACCCGACGTCTGCCTGCAATCGTTCGACCAACAGCGGCACCGCCTGCTCCGACGCGTCACCGAACTTCAGTAACGCCACAACCGCCGCGTCCCGGACGTCGGCGTCATCGTCGGCCAACGCACTGGCAATCTGCGGCAGTAAAGCAGTTCGTTCCAGTGTCGACGCTGCGAGGGCAGTAATCGCCGCCGCACGCACGGGGGCGGCCCGGTCGGACGCGGCCTGTTGCAGACGAGCGATCGTCTCAGGCCGGCGGGGGCCGACCTGGTTCAACGCGGACGCGGCGCCAGCCCGAACGGCATCCGAATCGGACGCTAACGCGAGGGTCAAGTCCGGCTCCGCGTCCGCGCCGATACTCCCCAGCGCGCCGGCCGCCTGGGCCGCAACACCGCTTTCGCGATCCGCCAACAAAGCGGTCAGCTCGGGAATCACAGGGCTCGCCAGGGCTTTCATCCAACCCGCGGCTTTCGCTGCGTTGGCGCGGACGGCCGCCCGATCGCTCGTCATCGCGTCGCGCAAGGCGGGTAGGGCCGCCGGCCCAATCTGGCCCAGCGCAAAAGCCGAGCGATAGCGCCGTTGGTCTTCTCGGCTATCAAGTAACTCGACCAGCACCGGAATCGCAGCCTCCGCCGCGGGGCCGATTCGGGCCAGCGCCATGGTCGATTGAAACCAGACTTGCTGGTCACGATCCTTCACCGCCACGATCAACGCGGGAACCGCCGGTGCCGCCGCCGGCCCGATCTTGGCCAAGTCATAGGCGGCATCGCGCCGCGTGGAGAGATCGTCACTGGCCAATGCTGTGACAAGTTGATCGAGGTCAAGCTGGTCGGCAGCCAGAGCGAAAGGACAGGAACGCAGGCCAATTGCGGCGACGACCAGCATCGCTGTTGTGATCCCGACGCATCGCTTCCACCGTTTCGCCATAGGTCTGCCTGCCTAAATTTGCAGCCCGGGCAGTCGACCGGTGCTGTCGCCAATGAAGTCGGTCGGTGCGCCGATGCGATCCAGCATCGACATGAACAAGTTGCACATCGGTGTCTCACGCTCAAATCGCACGTGCCGCCCCGGATCGATCGTGCCGCCGCCGCGCCCTGCCAAGAGAATCGGGAGATCTTCGTTGTTGTGACGATTGCCGTCGCTCAGTGCGCTGCCGTAGCAGATCATGCAGTTGTCAAGTAGCGAGCGGTCACCTTCGGGAGTCGCCCTGAGCTTCTCCAGCAGGTACGCCAACTGCGTGACGTGGAAGCGATTGATGTCGCGGATCTTGCGAAGTTTTTCCGCTTCGCCGCGATGGTGCGACAACTCATGGTGGCCGTCTGATACGCCAATGTCACGATAGCTGCGATTGCTGCCGGCATCGGCGAACATGAAGGTCGCGACCCGGGTCGTATCGGTTTGAAACGCCAGCACCATCATGTCGCACATCAGACGAATGTGTTCGCCATAATCGCGGGGCGTGCCTGCGGGTCCCTGATAGGTCAAGTCGCCGCTGGTGTCGGCGTGCGTACGCTCGGCCCGTTGGATGCGCTGCTCGATTTCGCGGACGCCCGTCAGGTACTCATCCAACTTTCGATTGTCGTTGGCGGCGAGTTTGGTTTGTAAATTGCGAGCATCTTCGGCAATGAAATCCAAAATGCTTTGTTTCAGGGCGCGGCCTCGAACAACCGCCTGGTCGGTCGGCTTGGCGTTTCGATCAGCGAACATGCGATCGAAGACCGAGCGCGGGTTGGTCTCCTTACCCATCGGCGACGATTCCCCCGCCCACGAAATGTTGCTGGAATAAGCACAGCTATACCCCGAGTCACAATTTCCGGCACCACGGCCCCGTTCGCAGCCGAGTTCCAGCGACGCGAACCGAGTTGCTTTGCCGATCGCTTGGGCAGCCACTTGATCGACGGAAATGCCTGAGCGAATATTCGCGCCGGACGTCTTGCGCGGCTGAGCGCCGGTCAGGAACACGGACGCGCTGCGAGCATGGTCGCCGGGTCCATCGCCATTTGCCCGCCCCTTGTCGTGCGTCAGGCCGCTTAACACCAGCACGTCCTCCTGGACGTTGGCCAGCGGTTCCAAAATGTAGGGCAGGCGAAAACCGAAGCCCTCCGTTTGCGGCGTCCAGTCGCTCAGGTTTACGCCGTTGGGGACAAAGATGAAGGCGGATCGCCGCGGCGGTGCGGCAACCGGGCCGGCGGCCGCGACGGATGCAGGCAGCGAATCCCACAGCGGCAAGGCCAGGGAAACGCCCAGTCCACGGAGCAACGTTCGGCGAGTGAAGCGAGGTTGGGTCATCTTATTTTTTCCCCAAGGATTCGCGAAATCGAAACGGTTCGCTGGAGACAATCGCCCGCACAAGGGCGCCAAATCGATAATCGTTCTGTTCGAGCTGTTTTATGATGTCGTCCACGGCACAACGGTCATATGATTCCAAACCCCGACCAAGGGCATAAGTTAGCATTTTCTCAGCCAAACATCGAGAAAACGCCGACTTATTCTGTTCTGACAGGATCTGCATCAGTTGGGCAGGACCGTCAAAATGCACGTCGCCCGGAAGCGTACCGCTGGCATCAATTTCGAAGCGGCCGTCGCGATCTCGCCATCCTCCGATCACATCGAAGTTTTCCAAACCAAAGCCGAGCTGATCCATTTTGCGATGGCAAACGGCGCATGCTTCGTTGCTGCGATGCTGCTCAAGACGCTCCCGCAACGACCCCAGGGCTTCCGGTGTCTCGTCAAGTTCGACGACACCCTCAGGAGGGGGTGGCGGTGGTTCGCCCAGGATGTTGTCCATGATCCATTTGCCACGCTTCACCGGAGAGGTACGCGTCGGGTTGGAAGTGATCAACAGAATGCTGGCCTGTGTCAGAATGCCTCGGCGTCGATCATCGAGCTGCACGTGCCGAAACGCGTCGCCTTGAACGCCCACGAGCCCGTAGTGGGCTGCCAAACGTTCGTTGACGTAGCTGAAGTCAGCAGCAAGGAAGTCAAGAATACTACGGTCTTCGCGCACGACCGTGGCAAAAAATAACTCGGTTTCGCGACGCATCGCCGCTCGCAAGTCGTCGTCGAAGGCCGGGTACCGCCCGGGATCTGGCGCAATGTCCGCCAAGCTTCGTAGTTGTAGCCACTGACCCGCGAAGTTCTCCGTCAGTGCCGCCGCCTTGGGGTCACGCAACATGCGCATGACCTGCTGATCGAGCGTCGCGGGCGCCTGCAGCGTCCCGGCCATGGCCAGATCAAACAGCTCCTGATCCGGCATGCTGCTCCAGAGAAAATAGGAGAGCCGGCAAGCCACTTCAAAATCGTCCAACTGGCGTACATGCTGGCCGAGCGGAGGATCGGCTTCTACGCGAAACAGAAAATGGGGCGACGCTAAGACGGCTTGCAACGTCGTCCGGAATGCTTCGTCGGGTGACGCACCTTGGTCAATCGCGAATTTGGCCAGCGCCATCAAGCGGTCTAACTCGGCATCGCGCACCGGTCGCCGGAACGCGCGCGTTGCAAATCGCTTCAAATTCCGTCGCGCCGCTTCGCGAAGACTCAGCTCGGGCGTCGGTTCGTGTACCACGATCCGCCGGCGCGCCGCGGCGTCCTGCATCGCCTGCTCGACGATTGACTCGGCAGCGGCCAGATATTTTTCGAGCAAGATTGGCGGGATCGAAAGGACTTCACCGATGTTGTCAAAACCGTTTCCCACATCGTCCGAAGGAAATTCGGCCGCGGGTCGAAAGTCGATGCCAATCAGGTCGCGGATCGTGTTGTTGTATTCCGCGCGGTTCAGCCTGCGAATGGTCACGCGTCCCGCGTGCCGGTGGCTGGTACAGTCGAAGGTTTCGAGCTCGGCTTGGACGGCCCGACAAAATGACTGGAGCTCCGGTTCGTCTGGTCGCGGTTCATCTTCCGGCGGCATTTGCCGCTCCTGAACAATGCGGAGAATCTTCTCCCACGTTTCATAGTCGGACTGGATGCGGGCCGATTCACGATAGGTGTCCAGGGCCAACCCGCCTTCGGGCTCGTCGTCACCATGGCAGCGGATGCAATGCGCCTGCAGGAAGGGCCGGATGGACTGAGAGAAGTTCGGCGAGTCTGATGTGGGTGGTGGGTCTTCCGCGACCACGGCCACGTTAACGGCAACGCACAGCGTGCCGATCAGCAGCCCGACGAATTTGGAACTTCCGCTTTTCAATGTCACGCTCCTGGATTGACCGAGTGCAATTCGGCGACGATCCGGGACTGGCTCGTTCTTCGCCGCCGATTAGATTCAACTGCGGAAAAACGGCCTGTCGGCGAAAAGGTGCCAGTCCCGCTGGCGGGGTGTGCGCTGCTGAATCACGCTCGGCCATTTGGATTCAGAATTGCACCCGATCGTGATCTCCGCAGCCCTCAGTTTAATTCAATTCCGGCACCTGCCGACGCGTCTGGTAAGAATTTATGAGGCTCTGCCGCTCCACAATCCAAGTTCGACACGCCGGTCTTGGTGGTGCGCGGTTTGTCATGCCGAAGCCACGCCAGTTTAATCACCTGGAGTGCAGATACCAGCGATTCGCGGCAGGGCTGTTCCAAAGCCGCGCTGCGGAGCGGATGGGTCGATGCGTGTCAAAATTCCGGCCATTTTGCCGTTCATCAGCGCAATGGCAACAATCGCCAGCAGGTGATTGCCTGAGTCGATCCCGATTTGTGCCGGCGCTTCGAGCTTGCATTTTTGGGCCCCTCGTTGGGGGCCGGTTCAAGCCCGCCGGCGCTGCCGGTTGTGCAACCCGTCCGCCACGCCGACACCCGCGCAGCAAACAACGACCGCGCCGTTACTTTCAGGGCAGAGAAAAATCAGGAGGGGAGAGCAGCGCGCTGCGGCTATCGCTTGCGATGGCGAATCTTGGCTCGCATGCGGCGTTTTTTGCGGCCAATCTTGCGCCGCCCTTTGCCGGTTTTCTTGGTTCCCACGTGGGACTCCGTACAGGTTAGAAAGAATTGAGTTACGCCCACTTCCGGGGCTTTTTGGGAACCACTCAGCGTACCCGATTTTGCAGTGGCCCGGCAAGGGGAAATCGACCGAATGCTGCGAGGTTACCACGGTTTCTTGGGGAATCCGAGGCCAGCCTGCGAAAAATCGCGGTTGGAACCGCTGTACAAACCGATTGTGCCGGTGACTTGGATGGCCCTTACAGCAGGTGCCGAGCCTTGATTTCCAGGTAGCGATTCACCAGGGGCGCGGTCATATCTTCAGGGTAGACATCCAGCGACATCACGCCCCGATGCTCGAGGTCGGTCAGCACTTGGTGCCGCCAGGTCAGGATCTCGGCGGCGGCGGCGGCGCGATAGAGTTGTGCGTCGGATCGGTACTCCGCATCAGCGGCCTCGAACAAGCGGCGATCGCGCATCATGACACCCAACGGCAAATGCCGGCCCACGAGGGTGCTCAGGTAGCGTTCGACCTGGTGTGAATTCACTTCGTCAATCAAATTCGTTACCAGGACAACCAGGGAACGTTTCTTGCAGTGCGAGGAGAGATAGAGGAACGCCTCGTCATAGCGCGACTCGACGAGCCTGGGAAAGCGGTCAAACGAGGCGTGCAGAAGCCGATTCATCTGGTTCATGCCGCCCCGCGCCGGTACGAAGTTGTGAATCTGATCAGAAAAGCAGATCAATCCGACAGAATCGCCCTGCCGCAACGCAACGAAGCTCAACATCAACATGGCGTTCAGCGAATGATCGAGTAAGCTCAGTCCGGCAGCCTCGTTGGTCATCATGCGGCCACAGTCGAGCATAAAGATGATCCGCTGACTCTGGCTGGTCTGAAAATCCTTCACGGTCAGCTTGTTGCGCCGCGCGGACGCGCGCCAATCCATGTGCTTGTAGTTGTCGTCGCGGGTGTAATCGCGAAGTCGTTCGAATTCATTATCTTGCCCGATCTTCCGTGTCCGCCGCACGCCCATCAGGCTGAGCCGGTTGGTGCGGGCAAGAATGGCATATTCGGACAGTTGCTTCATGTCTGGATAAACCGACACGTCCGTTTCGGCGGGCAGGACGAGGTACCTTCGCCATAGCCCCAGCAAGCTACGTACACGCAGGTGAACTCGCTCCATCGTAAACCGTCCACGGCGATGCGCGGCGAATTCGTAGTGGACGGTGGTGCGGCTGCGCGGGCCCAGTCGCAACCCAAAATGCTCAGGCGAGTATTCAAATTCCTCGGGGATATCATCGCGCAATTCGGCCCGGAAATTCCGTCGCGAATGATTCGTCAACAGGAGATTGACGCGATGAGGCATTCCCAATGAGGCAATCCGCATCATCTTGCGCTCCACGGAAAAGGCCTTCGCCGGGGGCAGTGACAAGACGTCCAGAAACGCCACCAGGAATACGACCACGTCTGCCAGGGCGACCAGCAACAGCGTGTCAGACCAGATCAGCAGGACAAAGGTCAGCACGCACGGGACACCCAGCACAATCGCCAGCGGAATGTTGGGATAGATCCGCTTCCACCAAGCCAAGACCATCAAGGGCGTCGCAAACAACGCCAGAATCAACCATGGCAAGGCACGTAGCCATTGGTATCCCTCTTCGACGGTTTCCAGATAGTCGTACATAAGGTTTGGGTCTTGCGTTGCGAGTAGGACGGCACGCTGGCAGCGCCGCAATTTCAGATGCGCGGCACTTCGACCGACCGCACCAGTTCGGTTAGCAATTGGTCCACAACGTGTCCCTCAACCTCTGCTTCGGCCGTGAGAATCACGCGATGCCGCAACGCGGGCAGGACAATCTGGACGACATCATCCGGGACGGCGTAATCACGACCGGCAAACGCGGCCAGCGTACGTGCACCCTGCATCAAGGCGATCCCGGCCCGCGGCGAAGCGCCCATATGAAACTGCGGCCACTGCCGGGTGAGACGAACAATCTTGTTGATGTAATCGATCAGTTTCTCGTCGACGCGGATGTCGCCGTTCTCGCGAATCACCCGCATGATTTCTTCCGGCGAAGTGATCGTCTGCAACTCGTCTTCCAGACGAAGATTGACGTCCTCCTGCTTGCTATGCATCCGCAGGATATCCGCCTCTTCCAACTCGTCCGGATAGTCGGCAAACAGCTTGAACATGAAGCGGTCTAACTGTGCCTCGGGCAGGTTATAGGTCCCTTCGGATTCGATGGGGTTCTGTGTCGCCAGGACCAGAAAGGGGCGCTCCAGCCGATGGCTGGTTCCATCGATCGTCACGCGATATTCCTGCATGATCTCCAGCAAGGCGGCGTGGGTCTTGGCGGGCGAGCGATTGATTTCGTCTGCCAGCAGCAACTGAGTAAACACGGGGCCGGCCCGAAAGCGAAATTCCTGTTCTTTCATGTCAAAAATCGGCGCGCCGGTGATGTCCGAAGGCATCAGGTCGGCCGTAAACTGGATGCGGCCAAACTCGCATCCCAAGATCCGGCCGAGTGTCCGCACGAACAGCGTCTTCCCCAAGCCGGGCACACTCTCGATCAGCACGTGGCCGCTGGAGAATAGCGCCACCAGGGCGCCTAGCACCAGTTCGTCCTGGCCGACATAGATCTTCGAGATTTCGTCGGTGATCCGATCGAACAGCTTTTTGGTGGCGGTCTCATGGCCCACGTGCTTGGACTCGCGCAGCGCTCCCTTGAGCGACATCGGCGAATCCTGAACCGGCTTTTTCGGCAGCGGATTGAAACCACTCGTCGCTTGCTTCGCGGCCCCTGTACCGGGCCCAGCGGCCGCGGCCGCCGGAGGTACTGGCGATGCCACGGGGGGTGACACCGCATCCAGGGCAGCGCCCAGCGGCGAGCCGCTCGAGGCACCGTACGAGTCCATGCCGGCGGAGGCAGTCGGCGATGGCGCGACGGGCGTGGCCGTGGCAATCTCATCGCTGCTGGTGAAAGGGGGAACCTCCTGGACGACGGCACACTGGGGACATTTGGCCTGTTTGCCGATGGCGGCCACGGGCACTTTCAGCATG
>JAUIHJ010000201.1 GCA_030432015.1 bacterium | reverse complement strand
CGGTCGAGATACTCGGTCATGACCTGGGCCAGGATGCCGCCGCGGTCCGGTCGCGGATTGGCGTGGTGTTTCAAGCCCCCAGCTTGGACAAGAAACTGACCGTCCGCGAGAATATCCGACACCAGGCGGCACTCTACGGTGTGCGCGGCGAAACGCTGCGACAACGAGAACAACAATTGCTCGACCAGTTCGGACTCGCCGCCCGCGCCGGCGAACGGACCGAGACCCTTTCCGGCGGTCTGCGGCGACGCGTCGAGTTAGCCAAGGGCATGATCCATCAGCCGCAACTCTTGCTGTTAGACGAGCCGAGCACGGGTCTCGACCCTGGCGCGCGGAGTGACCTGTGGCAACATCTGACGCACCTGCAGCAGGAGGTCGGCATCACGGTTGTCATGACGACTCATCTCTTGGAAGAGGCGGAAAAAGCCGATCGCCTGGCAATTCTGCATCAAGGGTCGTTGGTCGCCAGCGATACGCCGGACGCACTGCGGGCGACCGTGGGTGGCGATTCAATCACCTTGACGACCAAGGACGCGCCGGCGCTGGCTGCGGCCATCAGAGCGCAATTCCAGATCGATGCCCAGATCATCGACGGTCGCGTTCGGCTCGAGCAACCCGATGCGGGCGGCTGGATTGCCAAATTGGTCGAGGCGTTTCCGGGCCAGATCGATGCCTTGACGTTAGCCAAGCCGAGCTTAGAAGATGTTTTCATCAACAGGACCGGTCATCGATTCGCCGGCCCAAGTGAGGCGGCTGGTGAGCCTCCCCGCAAACCAGCGGCTGGACGCAGGGGACGGTCATGACCGATGGTATTGCATCGCCGGCGGAACCGGCCCAACCACCAATCCCGCGTGTGTCGCCGTGGCAAGTGGCCGGTACGCTATGTTGGCGGGAGATTGTCCGCTTCTTTCGCCAGCGAAACCGGGTGATCGGGGCGGTTGGGCAGCCAATTCTCTTCTGGCTACTCTTTGGCGCCGGACTGCACCAGTCCTTCCGCATCGCGCCGGATGGCGCCGACGGAATGTCGTTTTTGGAGTACTACTTTCCCGGTACCCTGATCTTGATCCTGTTGTTTACGGCGATATTCGCCACGATCTCGATTATCGAAGACCGCCGCGAAGGGTTCTTGCAATCGGTGCTGGTCGCGCCGATTCCACGTTGGTCGATGGTGCTGGGAAAAATTCTCGGCGGAACACTGATCGCGGTCGCCCAGGGCACGCTGTTCCTGTTGCTCTCGCTGGTGCTTCATATCGACCTGGGAATCATGCACTGCGCGGCGCTGCTGGTTCTGCTGCTGGTGATCGCGTTCGGACTCACCTCGCTGGGCTTTGCCTTGGCTTGGCGAATGGAATCGACACAGGGATTTCACGCCATCATGAACCTGCTGCTGATGCCCATGTGGCTACTGTCGGGCGCTTTCTTTCCAATCCCACCCGCTCAGTCGGGTGCGGCAACGAGCCAGCTTGCCTTACACTGGTGTATGCGTATAAATCCAGTGACCTACGGAGTTGCTGGCGTGCGTCGCCTGCTCTATTCGCCGGATCAACTGGCGGACCTGTGGACACCGGAACTAAGTACCTGTTGGGTGGTGGTGCTCGGATTCGCGATCGTGACATTTGCGGCCTGCTGGAAGTTGGCCGGCAAGCATACGACGGGAGACTTGTTATGAACAAAACTGGAAAACTGGCAATCGCATTTCTTTGCCTGGTGGGGGGCGTGCTCGCCTTGGTCACCGCCGCCGCCCGCAGCAACCGCGAGCCGCCCGTCTCGATCAAACCGCTGGCCACCCAGGAGGTGGAACGTGAGCGTTCGGCGGACTGGCTGACCGAATACACGCTGACGCAACAGAGCGGCGAGCCATACCGCTCGGCGGACCTGGCCGGAACGCCGCACGTGGTCAACTTTTTCTTCGCATCGTGCCCCTCGTACTGCCGCAGCCAATCGATGGAAGTTCAGAAGCTGGCCGCCGAATTCGGTCCCCAAGGCGTAGCGTTTCTCAGCATTACATGCGACCCGGATAACGATACGCCGGCCGCATTACAGCAGTATGCCAGCATGTTTAATGCAAACACCGACCACTGGAAGTTTCTGACGGGGGATATGCTCCTGCTGCGGCGCGTCGGCGCTGAGATGTACGAGGTCGCAGTCGACACCCAAACTCATTCCGAACACTTGATTGTCATTGATAAGTGGGGCCAGCCCCGTGGTCGATTTCGCTGGCAGAAACATCCCGAAGAACTCGCGGAGTTGAAGACGTTACTACCGGAATTGTTGGCAGAGACCGAACCACCTCAACCCGCTGCGTCGACCGCACTGGTCGTTGACGAAGGGACCGGCTTGGTCACGTCCAAGGCGCCTCAGGAAGATCCAGAACAACCGGCGGCCGACCCGGCGTCGTCTCCGATTGCCAGCCAGGCAACCGAAGACCAGGCAATTGGGGAAGCGCAATCGGCTGAGCTGGATGCGACCGTCGAACCGGCCCCAACGCCCCCCAAAGCCGCCCAGGAAGCAACCTCAACCTCGACGTCCGGCCAGGACTCGTAATGCAAACGGGTCGAAAGGAAGCGCGCCGGTGAATCAGGCTGTCGAAGTCCTACCCCACGTCAACGCAATCCTGAATGCGCTTGCCACGGTGCTGTTGGTGATCGGATTCGTGCTGATCAAACGGGGCAACGTCGCAGCGCACAAGTGGACGATGCTCTCCTGCTTCGGCGTCTCGGTGGTGTTTCTGGTTTGCTATCTGAGTTACCACCAACTGCTGCACGCCGTTACCGGCGAGCGGGGTAAACCGTTTGAGTATCCCGGACAAGCGGTCCGATATTGCTACTATGCCATCTTGATCAGCCACGTCGTACTGGCGGCCGCGGTCCCATTCCTGGCTAGTTTCACGATTTATTACGGGCTGCGGGACCAGCGGTTACGGCATCGACGGGTGGCTCGGTGGACGTTTCCGATCTGGCTTTACGTTTCGGTCACCGGCGTCGTTGTTTACGTGATGCTCTATCACTTGTTCCGTGTCTAGCCAGTTTTCGATATAATCCAGGTTGTCGTTACGGCGGCTTGGCTTCCCCCCCAGCCAAGGGCTAGCCGAAAACAACCTGGAGTTGGCAGAGAGAAGATTTGATGGCCCAGCGAATTCACGCCCTGAGACGACACGCCACGGCATTCGCGGTTGTTGGTCTGGCTTGGCTCTGTTTTCAAAGCGTGGCGCTCGCCTGTCCCACCTGTGCCGAAGGCGTTGCCAACGATCCGAATCACGCCAACATGGTACGCGGTTATTTTTGGAGCATCATTTTCATGATGTCCATGCCGTTTTTGATCTTCACTGGGTTGTGCAGCTACTTTTATTATGAAATCCGCCGCGCCCGGGCGCGGCAAGCGCGTGGTGGACCGCTTGTTGTCGATTCCGTCTCGCTGCCGAGCGTCTAAGGCGCAGGCAATTCTCTGCGGAAATGGGCGTCGACGTGTCGTCCAATTCCAGCCGTAGCAGCGCGGCGCATCAAGTTCTACGTTGCTGGCCCGAAGGCGAGATTCTGCCGCCACGTTGTAGCGGATCGGCGCACGAATTTCTTCCGCGTCTGCGTGACGGAAATGCGCCGCGACTTCATGACGTACGTGTCGCGGCGGAACCTCCACCCGTCATGACCGAATCAACGCTATCCCGCAATTCGGCCCCGCTATTCGGCATCTGAACTGGGATCGGCCGTCCGGCGCGGATCACAAAACTCGTCGAAGCCCAGCCATAGTGACCGGGCGTACCGAAAGAAACAAATCGGGAAGATGATCGAGAAGCCCAAGGCCATTGCCAGCAGCGGTCCCTCGGCGACTATCTGATTGAACAGCAGCACAGGGTAGCCGATCGCCACCACCAACGCGGTCAGACCATAATTCACATAGATCGATCCGAGATAAAAACCGGCTTCTCGTTCAAACGTCGCGTCGCACTCCGGGCAAACGTCATGCATCTTAAACCACCCCCGAAACAACCGTCCCTGCCCACAAACGGGGCAACGCAGTCGCAACGCTCGGATAACGAGGGTCGAGAACCGTTTTTCATTCGCCATAACACACCGTTGAAGCAATTCGCGTCGACATCGCCCGACAATCATGCTCAGTAATGGACGTTGCTGATCGACTCCACGATGAATACCATGACAGTATGAGAGCATTTGGTCAATTCCTGCAGTTCGTCGGCTTGGTAATTCTGCCTGTTGCCATGGGGATGGAACTTTCCGGCATGCTTGGTCGGAAGGGTGTCAGCGAAATGGTCATCCTCCTGATTTTTGGCGTGGCGGCGTTCGGCGTTGGCCGCATCGTCGAAGGCTACAGTCGCCGTTCGTAATAACATCCATTGCACGTCTTAGACCACAAGTGCCGCTGCATGGCCGGTGACAGGGTTACATGAGAACTGGCATTGCTGGGCGAATCGCTGTTGCCTTGCTCGCGGGCTGGGGGGCTATCTCTCATGCCCTTACGTCGCTATCGCCCGTCACTTCCGCGGCCGACGTGACGCTTTCGGAAGTCACGAACGAAACCCGCGTTTACCTCAAGCGGGTTGAGACGCTCTTGGCGAGTGGTCAAGCGATCGAAGCAGTCGACAATCTCCGACGGGTCATGGATGTGGCCGACGGCGTCGTCATGGAGATCGAGAGTCCGTACGCCGCCTCCGGGTTCCGCTGCTACTTGCCGTTGCGTGCCGCCTGTCAGATGAAGCTTGCCGATTGGCATCAATCCGCTCCAGAGGCCCTTCAGCAATACCGCCTACAGGTCGACCGCGTTTCGCAACGCGAGTTTGAGACGGCCTTGGACGCCGGCGACGAAGTTCAGCTCAGGTCCATTGTCGACCACTATTTCTGCAGCAGCGTGGGGGACGAAGCGTTGTTCTGGCTGGGCGAATTTGCCTTTCAACGCGGCGACTACGCGACCGCTCGTGCGTCATGGGAACGCATTCACCCGTCGTTTCGCTGGACTTCTCAGGGAACTCGACTGGACCGCTATACGGGTCTGCCAACGTGGCTGCTGGTCCGCAATATCGATGTCCAATCAAACTGGGGGCTCATTTCCGACGCCGTCACCGGACGAGCAACCGCCGATCGCTGGCTGGCGTACCCAGATTCGGACATGGACTTGAACAAGGTGCGGGCGCGCCTGGTCTTGGCGTCCATTATGGAGGGACAAGTGCAGCGGTCGACGATCGAACTGGACATTTTCCGCCGTCTCGCGCCACGCGCGACGGGGCGGTTGGGCGGAAAACAGGGAAACCTGTCAGAACGACTTCAGCGGTTGCTGGCCCAGCGTCGACAGTGGCCATCAGCCAACGAGCCGCGCGGTTGGCCAACTTTCGCCGGGGCATCCGATCGCGCCCGCCAAGCGGAAACCGATGTCGATGTCGGTGGCCTGCCGATCTGGCAAGTTTCGCTGCCAGCGCAATCGTGGATCGATCCCGGCACGGGGACCAAGCGATTGCGGATTGCAGAAAACGCCGAGCGTCTCTTGAGCTTCCATCCAGTGGTCGCCGACGGCCAGGTTCTGGTTGGAACCGACCTGGCTTCCGTGGATGTGCAGGCGTTCGACCTGCAGACCGGGGAGGTGATTTTTCAAGGCAACCCCGAATTGACACCAGCGGCGACGTACGACAACCGCCTCTCGCGGACCGTGCCGCGATTCACCATGTCGGCTGCGGCGGGCCGCTTGTACACCTGTGTTGCGAGCAATGATGCCGGCGCGCCGGCGCCGCCCGCAACTGCCCCGCGGCGTTCCCGACTTGTCGCCATCGATCTGCGTGCCGAGGGCCGACTGGCATTCGAGGTTCAACTTGAGGAACCAGACTGGCAAGGCGATTGGAGCTTTGCCGGGGCACCGCTTTGCGACGGAACGTACGTCTTTGCGGCGGTCCGCCGCCAGGATGCATTTCAAACGGAATCACATCTCGCGTGCTTTGACGCGCGCACCGGACGCCTTTGCTGGCGCCGATCGATCTGCGCCTCCCAATCCTTGGCGAGCGTTGGCAACGACCTCCCCAACAACCTGCTGACACTTGATGAAGGCATCCTGTATTACAACACCAATGCCGGAGCGGTCGCTGCCCTCACCGCAGCGGACGGTGAAATTCGCTGGATCGCGCGTTACCCACGTGCACGCAACGACACCGCGGGGCCATCCGAGTTCGACGCGCCGTATCGGTTCCGCGACTTGAATCCGTGCCTCATTGACAACGGGCTGGTGTACGTTGCCCCGGCCGATTGCACACGCCTCTTTGCCTTGGACGCGGCTACCGGGCAATTGATTTGGACGACCCCTGCGGAGGTCGGCGCGGATATCATTCATTTGCTGGGAGTCGGCGACGGACACCTGATTGCCAGCGGAGAAGGCCTTTATTGGATTGATGCCTATAACGGACGGCTCACGACGCAGGTCGCCGGTGGCTATCGTCTCGCGCAGGGCCATGCACGCCAAGACCCTCGCGGATATGGGCGCGGACTTCTTGCAAGCAAACAGGTATACTGGCCGACACGCGACTCGATCTTCGTGTTCGAGCAGCGAACCATCAAGACGGCGGTCGGCTGGCAGCCGGTCTTGGTCCGCGAGATCGATCTCACGTCGCGCCGCGCCACTGGCGGCAACCTGGTGATGGTCAATGGCATCCTGTTGGTCGCGTCCGGCGATCATCTATTCGCGTTCAACGAATCTGGAATCGCACCTCATGTCGCAGACTGACGACACCCGCGCCGTCGAAAACCTGGAAGCGGCATACCGACGAATCACCTCGGAACTCGCGAAGGTCATCGTGGGTCAAGAGCAGGTGATCGAAGAGATGCTGGTAGCCATGTTCGCGCGTGGGCATTGCCTGCTGGTCGGCGTGCCGGGGCTGGCCAAGACCTTGATCATTCGCACGGTCGCCCAGACAATGTCGCTCAAATTCAGTCGGATTCAATTCACGCCGGACCTGATGCCGTCGGATATCACCGGGACCGAGGTGATCCAGGAGGACAAATTATCGGGAACGCGGTCGCTGCGATTCTTGCCAGGGCCCGTGTTTGCCAATGTGATTTTGGCCGACGAGATCAACCGCACGCCCCCCAAGACGCAAGCCGCACTCCTGGAAGCGATGCAGGAACATCAAGTGACCGTGGGGGGCGAGCGGCACCCGGTACCGGAGCCGTTTTTTGTGCTGGCGACTCAGAATCCGATCGAACAAGAGGGCACCTACCCGTTGCCGGAAGCGCAACTCGATCGGTTCATGTTCAATGTGTTGGTCGATTATCCCAGCGAAGACGAGGAGTTGGAGATCGTCAAACGCACGACCACCGACTCCGATGTGGTGGTCGAACCGATGCTGTCCGCCGAAGAGATCGGCCGGCTGACAGCGATCGTCCGCAAGGTGCCCGTGGCGGACCACGTGGCCCGCTATGCGCTTCGGCTGGCGCGGCTATCGAGGGCCAACCAGCCGGATGCTCCGGATTTCGTTCGTGAGTTCGTTACCTGGGGCGCTGGCCCGCGCGCCAGTCAATATATGGTGTTGGGTGCCAAAGCCCGCGCCGTACTGCAGGGCCGGCAGTTCGTTAACCAGGACGACATTCGCGCCGTGGCGCTACCGGTGTTGCGTCATCGCATCCGCACCAATTTCAACGCGGACGCAGAAGGCGTCACCAGCGAGGAGATCATTCGCAGGCTGATTGATGCCGTTCCCCCCGTCGCCGCCAGTTCGGAAGAAGACCAACGTGGAAACCTCTCCCAAGTCTTTAGATCCGCGGACGTTGGCTAAGCTGGGCGGCCTGCAGTTGCGTGCCCGGCGGATCGTCGAAGGATACGTAGCCGGCTTACACCGTAGCCCGCACCACGGATTCTCAATTGAATTCGCCGAGCATCGCGAGTATTCACCCGGTGACGACTTGCGTTATCTGGACTGGAAGGTCTTCGCCAGAACCGACAAGTTTTATCTGAAGCAATTCGAGGACGAAACGAACCTGGTCTGCCACGTGGTCTTCGATGCCAGCGAGAGCATGAGCTTTCAAGGCCCACAGGCGGCACTTTCGAAGCTGGATTACGCCAAGTGCCTCGCAGCGTCGCTGTCTTGGCTGGTCCTCAAACAGCAAGATGCCGTCGGCCTGATCACGTATGACCAGCGGGTCCGCGCCGAACTTCCCGCCGGCAACACCGCCACACACCTGCACGAGGTTATCCGAGTGCTGGACGAATGCGTGGCACAAGCCCAGACTGCGACCGGCGTGGTCCTGCGGCAACTCGCGCAGCGATTGCGAAAGCGCTCCGTTGTGGTCGTTCTCAGCGATCTCCTCGGCGATACAACGGCCCTGCTGACCGGCTTACGCGCGCTGCATCGCCGGCAACACGACGTCCTGGTGCTGCAGGTGATGGACCGCGCAGAGCTGTCGTTTCCATTCGATCGGCCCACACGATTCGAGGGACTCGAGCAGTTTCGGGATGTTGTGGCCGACCCGCGACGCCTGCGCACTGCCTATCTGGCCGAAATGGAACGCCATCTCGCCACGGTGCACCGGGGTTGTCGCGAGTGCGAGATCGATTACCGTCTGGTCGCGACGGACGAACCGCTGGACCGTGTCCTCACTTCTTTCCTTTCGCAACGCAGGACCCGCGTTCGTTAAGCAGCGCGACTTTCCCATCGATGACGCCCCCCTCGATATTCTCCGCCTGGTCATTTGCCAACATCGGCATGCTGGCGTGGGGTCTCGCCGTGGGCATTCCGATCGCCATCCATTTTTGGAACCGCCGTACTCAGCAAACCGTTCGGTGGGCCGCGATGGATTTTCTGTTGACGGCAATTGACAAACAGTCGCGCAGCATCCGCCTGGAACAATGGGTACTGCTAGCGCTTCGCATGTCCATTCTAGCTTTGCTGGCGGTGGCCTTGGCCGACCCGCTCATGACGGGCCTTTCGATGTTGCAGTTCGTGCCCGACGCGAAGCAGCGTCAGCATACGGTCATCGTGATCGACACGTCCTATTCAATGGCCACGCAATCCGGTGATCCCATCAGCAACAACCAGACCTTTTTCGATCTGGCCAAGTCGCAGGCCAGCGATATGGCCCGCCAGAACAGGCAAGGAGACGGTATCACACTGATCACGTTGGCGACTTCGCCGCACGCTGTGATTGGCAGTGTTGCATTTGAAGGCGAAGACGTTGTTCGTGAGATCGAGGCCCTCACGATCAGCAACCAAGGCGCCGACCTGGCAGCCACCATTACGGAGGTCGAACGAGTCATCGACGTGACGGCGCGCCGCCATCCGAGTTTGGAACATTGCCGCGTCATATTCTTCACGGACCTGGGCCGTACCACGTGGGGAGAGATTCAAACGCAAAATGTGCAACGATTGATTGCTGCACTAGCCGCAAAGGCCGACGTCATGGTGCACGAAATCGGCGAACCAACGCGTGACAATGGAGCGATCGCGAGACTTTCCACGGCGACTCCATTGGCGCCCGTGCATCGGCCAGCAACCTACGAGGCAGAGGTTCACAACCATTCGCTCAGCGAGCAGCGTCGACGTGTGGAATTCCTGGTTGATGGGACCGCAGCAGCGCAACAACACCTCACGATTCCTGCCGAAGGGACCGCCATCGCGTCGTTCTCGCACCGGTTCGACACCCCGGGGCAACATGTGATCGAAGCACGGATCGATCGCGATCGCCTGCTGTTGGACAATCATCGATGGCTCAGTGTCACGACGCCAACTTCCATTCGTGTGTTATGTGTCGCTGGCCGCCCGGCTGCGGCACGGTTCATCGCCTTGGCCTTGAACCCGCAGGCGACAGGCTCCGCTGATTTCCAAACCGATGTGGTCGCGGAGGACGCACTCCTGGACAGCGAACTGCCGGGGTACGATTGCATTATCCTGGCCAACTTAAGCCGACTAAGCCAAGAGGAAGTTCAGCGGCTGGGCGACTTTGTCCGCGCCGGAGGCGGCCTGATTACCGTCTTAGGCGATCAGGTCCAAGCCGACAACTATAACGACCAACTTACGAATGCCGCTTCCGGAACGACGTTGATTCCGGCGACACTGGCCGAATTGGTTCGCGGCGGGCCCCACCGCCTGGACGCGTTGCAGTACCAGCATTCCTTGCTTACCGAATTCCGTGGCCATGAACAGTCGGGGCTCCTGACGCTCCCCGTTTGGCGCTACTTCAAACTTCGTTTGCTGCCAGGCTCGGAGACCGCGCTGGCGTTTGCCAATGGTGATGCAGCGTTGGTGACGCGAGATGTTGGCCGCGGTCGCTGCGTGTTGTTGGCCACGGCAGCTGACGCAGACTCGATCGACCTGTCGTCTGATCCCCAGGTCCCTTGGTCCGCCCTGGTTTCGTGGCCCAGCTTTCCACCGCTGGTTCACGAGATGGTCAAATTCGCGATCGGCGGACGAGCGGCGCGGCAGAACTTCCTGGTGGGCGAGCCGTGGGACGTGGCCAAGCTCGGCAACGGCAGCGAACAGATGATTGTCCGGGATCCGCTGGGTCACGAAGAGCCGACCCCGACTGTGAACACCTCTCCGCCAGGTGGATCGGTCCGGCGCAGCGGCGTGTACCGAATTGAACAACCGGGCACCGACCTCCCGGCTCAACGGATCGCCGTCAACCTGGACACGCACGAGAGCAACCTGGACCGGCTCGCGGCGGACGGGCTGCCGAGCCAGTTCATACCGGAGGGCGACGGCCTCGACGCCTCGCGTGGGCTCGGCTCGGACGCGCAGCCGTCGCCGCTGTTTCGGGTTGTTCTGGCAATCGTCTTCCTGCTGGTTCTCACGGAATCCACGTTCACCTGGTGGCTCGGCGCGAGATCCGTATGACGATTGAACTCGGAACACGATTGCTCTACGGCGCACGGTCGTTGATCGCTGCGGGGATCCCCGCGGCACCGGGCATGGAAACGTCCTGGCGTCACACGTGGCCCGGCCCCTTCTGGGCCACGCTGCTAATGTTCGCGTTGGCCTCAGCGCTCGTGATTGCCGCCTATCTTCGCGGACGTAGCCCTGTCGGACGCGGACGACGCTGGGTGTTGGCAGCACTTCGAATCAGCCTGCTCGGCCTGCTGTTGTTTATGATGTACGGCTGGATGATGCAGCGTCAGCGCACCGACCAGCCGGACCTCGTGATCGCGATTGATGTATCCGAGAGCATGTCCGTCCAAGACCAATACGGTTCGACCGGCCTGCAAGCGGGGGTCGAGCGTCGTGTGGCTCGCGCGGGCTTGGAAGCAGCCACGCGTCTCAATCTCGGCAAGAGTTTGTTGATCGGTCCCGATCAAGGTTGGTTGCGTGACTTGACCGACCGGTATCATCTGAAACCCTTCTACGTTGGCAAG
>JAUIHJ010000200.1 GCA_030432015.1 bacterium | reverse complement strand
ATTGGGGCGCGATCCTGGGCGGCTTCCTGATCTGGGTCGTCCTCAGCCGCCGGAACGGCATTGTCGGCACGCTGACAGCGCTGATGCGGCTGGCAAAGCCGGGAGGCCGCGATGCTTAAAGCCTCCGGCCTTTCCAAGAGTTTCGGCTCGTTTCAGGTGCTCCACGACATCGACCTCGTGGTCGGGCGCGGCGAACGGGTCGTGATCTGCGGGCCGTCGGGATCGGGGAAGTCTACCCTGATCCGCCATATTGCCGGACTTGTGGCTTCAGACAGGGAGAGCTGCTGCAAAATTCAGGTGTTCGGGAAGACCGTACAGAGCGGCGGCCGGATCGACGGGGAAGCACGGACGGCATCGTCCCGCAACCGTTGGACAAGCTCACGAACGGGCTGACTCGGCGTCTTTTCCCGACCAGACTCCGCGCAGTTCGGCGGCCAGGAAGAACGAACCGGTGACACAGACCAGGCTCTCGGCGTCGATTTCTCTGCGGCAGCGTTGCCAGGCAGCCAACGGGTCGGGGGCGATCGACACCGTCGGCGCGGCGCGGGCCTGGGAAGTCGATCCGAAGGCCACGCGGGCGACCAGTTGCCGCAGATCAGCCGGCCGCATGGATCGCGGGTTATTGTGATACTGTGTCAGGATGACCGAATCAAAATGCGGCAGCAGCAGTTGCAGCATGCCGAGTGCGTCTTTGTCTCGGGTCGCGGCAAAGATCAAGACACGCCGTTTGGCCGCGAACGATTCACGCAGCACGGCAATCAGGGCTTCAATCGAGGCAGCGTTGTGCGCGGTATCCACAATGACCCATGGCCGCTCGGCCATGACCTCGATCCGCGCCGGGCACCGCGCCCCGGCGATCCCATCCACAATCGCCCTCTCCGTTACCTCCCAACCCAACGACCGCATGCGGCCGATGGTGGCCACCGCCACGGCCGCGTTGGCGGCTTGATGCCGGCCCAGCAGTCCCGGCGACAACGTCAACGCAAGGGGTTCGCAATGCGCATCCGACGATGCGACGACTTCCGTATACTCGAGTCTCCCCTCGGGCCTGGAATTCGCGTCACGAAGCTCCGGCGGCGTGAAGTCGAAATGAAAATCCCGCCCCAGGGTGTAGAGTGGGCTGCCGTTGGATTGCGCAACCTGGGCAATGGCGTCACGCGGTTCCGACGGCACCACGCCGGACACGACCGGAATGCGTGGCTTGATGATCCCCGCCTTTTCGGTCGCAATGGCCGCCAGTGTATTTCCCAGTTGCCGCATGTGGTCGAAGCTGATGCTGGTGATCACCGAGATCAGCGGTTCGCAAACATTCGTGGAATCGAGCCGTCCGCCCATGCCAACCTCCACCACGGCCACATCGACTCCGCTCAGCTGGAAGTGCAAGAAAGCCATCGCGGTGGTGATTTCGAAAAAAGTCAGTCCGTAATCATCGGCCGCGCGCTGACTGTCCAGGTCAGCCACCGCTGGTCGCACGCGTTCGATCAGGTCGATGAGTTGCTGCTGCGAGCATGGCTGGTGGTCGACGACAAACCGTTCTTCAAGCCGCTGGAGATGGGGCGAGGTATACAGACCGACATGGTATTTGGCCTGAACCAGAATCGACGCGATCATCGACGCTGTGGAGCCCTTCCCCTTGGTTCCTGCGACATGGACGATCTTCAGTTCCTGGTGCGGATTCCCCAGGCGCTCGAGCAGGGCCCGCGTGCGATCCAGGTGGAGACCCTGCCAGCACGTAGGAAGCGGCGCATTGCGTTCGTAGTCAATGCGGTCGTAGAGGAAGCTCAACGCGGCAGAGAGGCCGTTTGCGTTGCTTGATTCGTCCATGTTCGCCAGCCAGCGTTCCCCAGAGACTCGCCAACCGTCAGAGCCTCGATGCCACAGTGTACCGATTGGTGTACGGCTTGTCTTGGTGTAGGGCCTGACAGACGGAAATCGACCTCCGCATCGGATTGGCGGGGAAAGGCGGCAGCGGTGACGGCAGGGCTAACCACGGGCGATGACGCAGGGTTTGCGTCTTTTTCCCAGCCGTCCCAGCCGTAGCAAGACGGCAGAATTTGCGACAATCTCCACGATCTGGCGAACATCGTGACCGAAGCGGGGCTGGCCCGAGTTCGAAGCATGGCGTGCGGGTGTGGAGACGCGGGCATTCTTGCGAGTCCCAGGGGGCTGACTTATAGTGAGAACTACTGATTCATGTGTCGGCTTTGGATCTGCCAACGGGGCACCAGGAACGGATTACAGGACGGAAGACCGTTTTTGGATCTCTTTCGAACCCTCTGATCCGGGGCTGCGTACACAAAGAACGCCCGAGGTGCGTCCCCTTCGAAAGAACGGTTTTCTGTACCAGAGGGTCGAGGGGATTCGGAAAATACGCTCGAATCGCGCCGCAATCGGTATTTTATTGTCTGAAATTCGTCATCGCACGCGTTGCTCGTCGGAGAATGTTCATGTCGGAGTCTATGACCGCGGATGCCCTTCCGGAGGAAACAACAGACGCGTCCGCGTCGGATGTCGTTGTTGAGACGCGGAACCTTTCCAAGGTGTACCGCGATTTCTGGGGCCGCCAAAAAGTCAATGCACTGAAGGCCCTCGACCTCGAAGTGAAACAGGGCGAGATCTTTGGGCTTCTGGGTCCCAACGGTTCTGGAAAATCAACCACCATCAAGCTGCTGTTGGGGCTCTTATTTCCGACCAGCGGCCAGGCGTTGGTCTTCAACAAGGATGCCAGCGACGTCTCCAAGAACGAGCGGATTGGCTATTTGCCCGAAGAATCCTACCTCTACAAGTTCCTCAGCGCAACCGAAACGCTCGACTTCTACGGTCGCCTTTTCGATATGCCGGCCGACGTTCGCCGGGACCGTGTTAACGAACTGATCTCGATGGTCGGGCTGGACTGGGCCAAGCGACGTCAGCTCAAGGAATATTCCAAGGGGATGACGCGTCGGATTGGCCTGGCGCAGGCGTTGATCAATGATCCCGAGCTGATTCTGCTGGACGAACCGACGACGGGGCTGGACCCGATCGGTACGCGGGAGATGAAGGATCTGATCATCACTCTCCGCGAACAGGGCAAGACGGTCTTGATGTGCAGCCATCTACTGGCCGACGTGCAAGATGTTTGCGACCGCATCGCCATTCTGCACCAAGGCGAACTCAAGGAGTTGGGTCGAGTCGACAGCCTCTTAAAAGTTCAAGATGTAACCCAGATGCAGGCTCAAGGGTTGAGCAAAGAAGCGGAAGAAAAGATCCGGGCGATCGTGGCCGAGGATGGTGGCGAGTTGTTGTCGCTGGAGAACCCAACCACCACGTTGGAGGAGCTGTTCCTGAGCATCGTCACGGACAGCGAAGCGCGTCCGGGGCGTCGTGCTCAAGGTGACAATTGACACGTGCGACACGTCGCGTCCGGAACCTAGGTCACATTCACGACAACGGGCGCCTGGTTTTCTCGATCCCCGCTGCCTCTTCGCAAGTCCGCTAAAATAAAATGACACTCGAACAAGCTATCCCGAATTTTGCTGATTGGGTTTTCGAGGCAATTCGCTTCCTCCCGATCTTCATGATCGTCTTTGCCGCTGCCGGCTTCATGATTGGCTATCTGGTTTCGGCCGTCCGCCGCGGGCCGGTCGAAGGCTTTTATGCCGTCGCCACCGTCATCGGCAGTGCGGTGGTTGATATCGCCAACACGTCGGTACGGCGGACCCTGGCGATGGCGATGCTGGCGGTGCAGGAGTCGATTCGCCGAAAGGTGCTCGTCGCTTTTGCCGTCTTCATCGTGGTCTTGCTTTTCGCCGGCTGGTACCTGGATGTCAAGAGTGACAACCCTGGACGGCTGTACCTAAGCTTCGTGCTAACGTCGTCGAATTACCTGGTCTTGATTTTGGCGTTATTCCTGAGCACGTTCAGCTTGCCAGCGGATATCAAGAACCGCACGATTTATACGATTGTGACCAAACCGGTGCGGGGAACGGAAATCGTGCTCGGCCGCATCATCGGCTTCATGGCGGTTGGTACGGCCATCCTGGTTGCGATGTGCCTGATCAGCTACCTGTTTGTGGTGCGCGGCTTGAGCCATGAACATCGCGTCGATGGGGAGATCCAGGTTACGAGTACCGAACTATCACCGGACGGTTCACTGCAAGGATCCACGACGTACGACTCTCATCATCGTCATACAATTACGATGTTCGACGACGAGACCGGCGAGACGGATGTCGTAATGGGGCATCACCATGCGGTCGAATTGGCGGCCGATGGCTACCAGATTGGCCCACCCGAAGGGGCCCTCGCAGCGCGGGTCGTGCGACGAGGCAGCTTGCGATTTAAAGATCGTAGTGGTAAGCCGGGAACCGGTGTGAATGTGGGCCACGAATGGGCCTACCGTAGCTATATCGAAGGCGGAACGCTGGCGGCCGCCGTCTGGACATTCGACGGCATGACCGCCGATCGGTATGCCGACGGCTTCAACTTGGAGCTCAACCTGCGCGTCTTCCGCACACACAAGGGCAACATCGAAAAAGGAATTCTCGGTTCGATCACCATCCGCAACCCGGATACCGGAGCTCGGATCCGCAGCAGCGAACCCATCTCGTTTGCCGCCACCGAATTCTCGATCGATCGGCAATTCATTCCGCGGCAACTCAAGGCGATTGACAGCGACGGCACCGTCAGTGACGTGGACCTGTTCGAGGACTTGACCGATGACGGCAAGTTAGAGGTTTGGATTCAGTGCTCGGAACGCGGCCAGTACTACGGCATGGCCGAGCCGGATGTGTACGTGCTGGAGAATGACGGCAACTTCGCCATCAACTTCATCAAGGGATTTGTGGGAATTTGGCTGCAGATGCTGATGGTCACCACGTTCGGCGTTGGGTTCAGTACCTTTCTGAGCGGACCGGTGGGCATGCTGGCGACGTTGTCAACGATTGTGGTGGGATTGTTTCGGCAGTTCATTGTCGACCTGGTGTCTGGCTCGATGGAAGGCGGCGGTCCGATCGAGTCGCTCATTCGGGTGCTCACGCAAGCCAACGTGTCAATTGACCTGGACATCGGCAGGTTTCCAACTTTGGTCGTCAAGTTTCTCGATGCCCGCTTCCTGGACGTTTTGAATGTCATCACCATGTCCTTGCCCGACTATGCGGGATTCAGCACGACAGAATTCGTGGCGACTGGATTTAACATCGAACCGAGCCTCTTGGCGATGCAAGTCCTCCGCGCCCTGACCTACTTCGTATTCGTAACTCTTATCGGATATTTCTTCCTGAAAACACGGGAAGTTGCAGCATGATTCAAAACGTCGCATTCCAGCGCAAGGTCGTTTACTTGGGGATCATGGCCCTGCTCATGATTCCGCTTTACATGATCGGTCACCCGGCGGCGGGCGATCCGATGGCACCCAATTCAACGCCGGGCGGCAAGCTGTCGCAGTTGCGCGCTGAGTATGACCTGTCGCAAGCCGAGCTGGGTGAAATCGACCCAGCCAGCGAGTCGATGAAATTGGCAACCTTGGGTATGCGCGGTGTTGCGGCCAACATCCTGTGGTCCAAGGCAAACCAGTACAAGAAGACGGAAAATTGGGAGAAGATGATTGCGGTGGTCAATCAGATGGCCAAGCTGCAGCCAAACTACGTAACGGTCTGGGAGTTTCAGTCGCACAACCTCTCGTACAACATCTCCGTCGAGCACGACGACTATCGATTTCGCTACCAGTGGGTCAAGAAAGGGATTGAATATCTGATCCAAGGGACGAAATACAATCGCAAAGAGCCGCGTTTGTTCTGGACGGTCGGCTGGTACACCGGCCAGAAGTTTGGCCGTGCCGATGAATCAAAACAGTTTCGCCGGCTGTTTCATGAAGATCGCGATTTTCACGACGAACTCAACAACTACGTCGCCATCGATTCGGCGCGTAGCGATGCGACTGGAAAACCTGACAACTGGCTGGTCGCGCGGCTGTGGTTCAATAACGGGTATGACATTGTCGAGAATCTGGGCGTGCCCATCCGCGGCAAATCACCTCACATCTTTTACGCCGATGGACCGAAGTCACGGATGAATTATGCCGTCGCGATTGAAGCCGAAGGTGTGCTCGACGAAAAGGCCGAATACGCCTGGAAACAGAGCGGCGAAGATTGGCGGATATATGGCGATCGACAGGTTCCGACCTCGCAGGGACTGATCATTCGTCTCAACGATCTGGAGGCGAAAGAGGCGGAAACGCAGCGGCTTAATGACCAACTGGATGAACTCGCACCTGGCGTCCGTGACCTGCTCAAGGAAGAGCGGATGTCGACTCTGACGCCTGCGGAATTGAGCGCCTACGAGACGCCCCTGGAAGAAATTCAAACGCCGGAAGTTTATGAGTTGCACATGCGGGCCATCGACAAGATCCGTGTCACCGCCCGCGATGTGGCCGACAATTCTCCGGAAGATGTGCGAGCTCGTGCGAATAAGTTAACCGACCGCATCGCGGCCGCGGGGGAAAATGCGATTTGGGTCGGCAAGTACCGCGCGAATGTGAACTTTGATTATTGGCGAACCCGATGCGATGTCGAACAGAAACCGCAAACCGTCAAGGCTCGTCGCCACATCTACGCTGCCAAGCAACTGCGCGATGACGTCGAGGTCGAAGCGGCACGAAAAGAATACGAACTCGCATGGGCCGAATGGGCGCAGATCTTGGACGAATATCCGAATCTGATGGAACAGTTGATGGCCGACGACTTGCTGGAAGATGTCGAGTCTTACATTCAGTTGCTGGGGCAGCTCGAAGAAAAATTGCCGGCCGATTTTGCGTTGCTGCCCTTGCTGGAACTCCATGGGCAACTCCCAGAGGACATGCTGGAGACCGACGACGCAGCTGGAACCAAACCCAAGCCGGCGCCCGAGCCCGAACAGGACCCCAAACCCGATTCAGCGCCCGCCGCGAAGCCGGCTGGGGACGATCCTGCCGCCACCAAGACCGACGACCCGGATTCGGCCAAACCGGCTGAAACAAAACCGGCTGCGTCGGAAACGCCCAAACCGGAAACGCCCAAGCCGGAAACGCCCAAGCCGGAAACGCCCAAGCCGGATGAGTCCAAACCGGAAGAACCCAAACCGGAAGAACCCAAACCAGAAGAACCCAAGCCGGATAACGTAAAGCCAGCAGCGGAAGACCCGCAAGCCCCCCAACCCGACGGCAGCGATCCGAATGAAACGCCGGCCGACGCGCCTGCAGCCGAAGGTAACGCTGACGCCGACGGAACGGTCGAATAGCACGCATCCGGGCGTTTGCATCCGTCGATACGTCGGCACTTGGCGTTCCCTGGCGGCGCCGGTAAGCTGCTTACCATGCCTGCACCGCGACGGATTGCCTCGCTCCTGGCGAGTGCCACTGAAATTCTCTACGGCCTTGGACTCGGTGATCAGGTCGTGGGGGTAAGCCACGAATGCGACTTCCCGTCGACGGCTGCGTCCAAACCACGCTTGACCCGTTCCCATGTCGATGGGGCGCTGCCGAGCGATCACATTGACCAGCAAGTCAAAGACGCCGTGGCGGCCGGGCAATCACTTTACGAAGTGGATGCACCGATGCTCTGCCAACTCGCTCCCGACCTGATCGTGACCCAGGCCCAATGCGATGTCTGCGCGATTAAGTACGACGACGTGATGCTGTTGTTGCAGGGCCACGAGACGTTGCGCCAGGCGCACGTTGTGGCGCTGAGCCCCACGTCGCTGGACGATGTCTTCGCTGACATTCTGCGGGTAGGGGATGCTGCCTGGAAACCCGCTGCCGCCAGGTCGTATGTGAATCAACTTCGTCAGCGCGTCCAGCGGGTCCGGGACGCGACCGCCGATCTTGCCGATGCGCAACGGCCACGCGTCGTTTGCGTCGAATGGATCGCGCCGCTGATGATCGCTGCCAACTGGACACCCCAATTGGTGGAATTGGCTGGCGGCAACCACGATCTCAGTCGAGCGGGCCAGCACAGCGAATATGCAAGCTGGGAGCAGATTGTGGCCTACGATCCAGAAGTTCTAATCCTCATGCCATGCGGATTCGATCTGCCTCGCACGCTGCAAGAAGTGGTTTCGCTGCCTTCCCAGGACGGCTGGCAGGAATTGTCGGCGGTGCGACACGATCGCGTCTATGCCATTGATGGCAATGCCTATTTTAATCGGAGCGGCCCGCGCCTGGTCGATAGCCTGGAGATCCTGGCCCACCTGCTGCACCCCACACGCGTCCCGTGGCCTGCCACCATCCCGGACGCAAGTCAGGCCTGGTCGCCGTTTTCAGCGTGATTCCGGACGGGGCGGCTTGACCATGTGCGATCGACCACGTACACCTAAATGGCCGAGCGTGATTCAGCAGCGCACACCCCGTCAGCGGGACAGGCACCTTTTTCGCCGACAGGCCGTTTGTCCGCAGTTGAATCTAATCGGCGGCGAAATATGAGCCTGTCCCGGATCGTCGCCGAATTGCACTCGGTCATTTAGGACGAGGTGCCCGAACGTGGCTCGGCAGAGTGGCTACAACGTGGCATTTCGCCGGACCCTCCCTACTTTTTCACTGTTTTGAAGTGACCATGCAAAAACCCAAGATTCGTCGAGCATTGATTAGCGTCAGCAACAAGCTCGGTCTGGCCGACTTCGCACATGGCCTCGCAGCCTCGGGAGTGGCGGTCGTCAGCACCGGTGGCACGCGACGATACCTGGAAGAGCATGGGATCCACGTCGACGACATCTCGGCGTATACCGGCTTTCCTGAGATGATGGATGGCCGCGTCAAGACACTTCACCCCAAAGTGTTTGCCGGCATCTTGTGTCGGCACGACCGGCCCGACGACATGGAGGGCATCGAAGCCCACGAGATTTTGCCCTTCGAACTGGTCGTCGTGAATCTCTATCCGTTCGAGGCGACCATTGCGCGGAAGGATGTCACAGCAGAAGAGGCGATCGAGCAGATTGATATCGGCGGTCCCAGTCTTGTGCGGGCCGCCGCGAAGAACCATGCCTTCGTCAGCATTGCGACGGACCCGGAACAGTACTCGGCGATCTTGGATGAGGTGCAACTCTACGGCGGCACGACGCCGGAAACTCGCCGCCGACTCGCGGGAGAGGCCTTTGAACGGACAGCCGAATACGACCGCGCGATCGCGGACTACTTCGCCAACGCCTTGGAAGAGGACACGTACCCCCCCACGCTGAACGCGTCGTTTCGTCGCAAGGCGGTACTCCGCTACGGCGAGAATCCGCACCAGCGAGCCGCCGTTTATGCCCGGCGACATCCAGCCGGGGCGAACCTCGTCTCAGCGCGCCAATTGAATGGCAAGGAGCTTTCCTATAACAACTTGCTCGATTTGGATAGCGCCTTGACCATTGCCCGCTCGTTGCCGCGGGCGGGTGTTTCCGTTATCAAGCACAACAATCCTTGCGGTGCGGCTTCCGCGGACACCCTTGTCGAGGCCGTGGAAAAGGCAATGCTCGGAGATCCGGTCAGCGCGTTTGGCTCGGTGGTTGGCTTCAATGGGATTGTCGACGAGGCCGCTGCGGAATACCTGTCCCAACCTGGCCTCTTTGTCGAAGCGATTGTGGCGCCGGACTTTTCTGCGGCGGCGGTCGGGATCCTGACCACCAAACCGAAATGGAAAAACAACGTCCGCTTGATGCAAGTTGGTTCCTTGGATGTACTCGCACCCAAACAGCAACTCCGCTTCATTGATGGCGGCGTCCTGGTCCAGGAATCGGACGTCCTGGTGGATCCCGAGCACGAATGGAAGGTTGTCACGACAAAGCAGCCGACGAACCAGCAAATGGAAGAATTGCGGTTTGGATGGACCGTCGTCCGGCACGTCAAATCCAACGCCATCACGTTGTCCAAGAATCTGGCCATTTGCGGTGTCGGCGCTGGTCAGATGAGCCGCGTGGATTCTGTCGACATCGCAATCCAAAAGGCGGGTGATCGCGTGGACGGGAGCGTGCTGGCCTCTGATGCGTTCTTCCCGTTTCCCGATTCGATTGAAAAAGCCGCCCAGGCGGGCGTCGCGGCGATTATTCAACCGGGTGGATCGAAGAAGGACGGCGAAGTGATCGCGGCCTGCGACGCGTTGGGGATCCCCATGGTGTTCACGGGACGGCGGCACTTCAAACACTAGATACCCACGTGATGCCACGGACCGGCGTCGCGGCACGGCGAGCGTGATCGATGGGAACGATTCTCGACAAAATTGTGGCGACCAAGCGGCAGGAAATCGCCGCGGCGCGGGCTGCCGTACCAGCATCGACGCTCGAAAAACAGCTGCAAGACGCCCCCCCCTGCCGCAACTTCTTTGACGCCTTGGCCGCCGCAGGTCCGATTAAGCTGATCGCCGAAGTCAAGAAAGCGAGTCCTTCCAAGGGTGTCATTCGTCAGGATTTTCAGCCGTTAGTCATCGCTGGTGCCTACCAACAGGGGGGCGCCACCTGCCTCAGCGTGCTAACCGACCAGACATATTTCCAGGGCCACCTGGATTATCTCAAAGTGATCCGCCAAGAGGTTGGCTTGCCCGCGCTGAGAAAGGACTTCATTCTCGATTCGTATCAGCTTTTGGAAGCGCGCGCGGCAGGTGCCGATGCCGTCCTGCTGATCGCTGAGTGCCTGGATGACTGCCACCTCCGCATGCTGCACAACGAGGCAATCGCATTGGGCATGACGCCACTGGTCGAATTCTACGACCGCGAAAACCTGGCCCGTGTGTTGGACGCTGGCGCAACCCTGATCGGGGTAAATAACCGTGATCTGCGGACGTTCGAGGTCGACCTGGATCATACGATTCGGATGCGCGAGCACATTCCTGATGAATGCCTGCTGGTCGGAGAAAGCGGGATCCACACGCGTCAGGATGTGGTGCGACTCGAGCAGGCGGGCGTCGATGCACTCCTTGTCGGAGAATCATTAATGCGGCAGCCGGATATCGCTGGCGCCGTGCGAACGCTGCTGGGGCGCGCCTCGTAGCCCTCGTCGGACGCTCGCAGCCTCGTAGTCCGTGGGCGACACAATAACGTCAAAACCGGAAATCCGGCTACAGACTGGTGGCTCCCTGCCGCTAAAATGCGCAAACTGCCAGGATTCCTTCCGCTGCTGTGTTTGGCATACCGAAACTGAGAAAGAAACCGGTGAATGCTCATGGAGAATCGCAAAGTGTCAGGCGTCATTGAAACGGTGAACGTCTTGAATAGCGCGATCCGCACGTTGTTGGGGCTGGCCCTCGTCGGCGGGCTCGGTTATGGGGGCTGGTATGGTTACAGCGTCTTCAACGAGAAGGATGAAGCGACGCATCGCGCGACAAAGCAACTGGCGGAAGCAAAGTCGGCCCTGACCCGCG
>JAUIHJ010000199.1 GCA_030432015.1 bacterium | reverse complement strand
CCTTCATCGAACGGCTGGACAACGCCAACCGGCTAACCGTTACTGGGCAGATCGTTGGTACGCCAAGTTACATGCCGCCAGAGCAAGCCGCAGGCAGACGCGAGCAGATTGGTCCCCGATCGGACATTTACTCGATCGGCGCCGTGCTCTATGCACTCGTTGTTGGACGCCCACCGTTTCGCGCGGCCAATCCGGTTGAGACGCTACGGCTCGTCGTCGAAGACGAACCGATTCCGGTCCGGCGATTCAATCGAACCGTGCCTCGTGATTTGGAGACGATCTGCCTGAAGTGTCTTGAGAAAGACGCTTCTCGACGGTATGCATCGGCCGACCAGCTCGCTGATGATCTGCAACATTTTTTGAACAATGAACCGATTTCCGCCAAACCGGCGAGCACGATCGACCGGATATGGAAATGGGCTCGCCGCCACCCTGTCGTTGCTGTTTTGTCGGTGACGATCGTCTCGCTCGTCGTCGCAGGCATCTGCGCGGCAATCTTCGCCACGAACGAAGTCGTCTCGCAGCGAGATGCAGCCAATCGGAATTCCAGTTTTGCCGGTCTCCAGACCGTTCGAGCGAGGGAAGCACTAAAGGTTATCGTCTATCAGATCGACGATGAAGTGCGACATTTCCCAGGCAGCGACAAGTTGCGAGGGAAACTTCTAGAATACGCCGTGCCTGAATTGGAGGAGTTGGCCGCCAGCCTCGACTCCGCTCCCGAAGTCAATCGAAGTCTCGTTCAGACCAGGCTGGACTTGGGAGATTTGTTTGAGACGATTGGCTCGACGCAGAAGGCCCGAGAACAATTCCGCAAGGCATATGCCTTGGCCCGAGGCCTGTCCGAGGCGTCTCCAGACTCAGCTGGAATGCGACGGGCCTTGTGCACGTCGTCACTACGTTTGGCAAATGCCGAAGCCCGAATCGGCGAGACGTCGACAGCAGAAGAACTCTACCAAGCTGCGGAAAATTTGCTTAAAGATCTGGACGCCTCCGCCCCTGAGCATCGGCGTCTGGCGTTAGTGACATTCGACAACCTTGGCGGTTTCAAGGCCGCGCAGGGGCAACTTGACGCGGCGTTTCAATACTTTGAACGAAGCTTGAATATCGCCGAAGCGCTGCAGGCGGAGGCGGGCCAAGACTCGGCGGAAAACTGGCGGGCGGAAGCGGACCTGGCACTCTCGTGTGAAAAGCTGGCCGAATCCTCCGTGCTTCAGAGCGACTCACCGTTGGCCCTGGAGTCCGCATTGGACCTCGCCAAGAGGGCTCTCAAGATTCGCTTGCGGCATTTCGACCAACACCCGCTCAACGTATCGATCCGCCAGGATCTCTGCGGCTCGCTTATTAATCGAGCAAGGTACTCCATACTCGAACAAAAACCAGAGGAGGCCCGAGTGTTTGCCGAGCAATCTGTCGCCATTGCCCGCGAGACAGTCAGGCAATCGCCAAACAGCCTATCTGCACGTCGTCTGCTAGGAACTGCATTAGAAACATGTGGTATGGCTCACCTCCGACTCTCCGACCCGGTCTCCGCAGAAGAATGCCAGATTGAGTCGAATTCGATTCTGTCATCGCTGGTAACGCAGGACCCGGAGGATCAAGAGTTGCAAAGCGATCTGGCGGCCGGACAGTTTCACTTGGCGGAGATGTATAAATCGCAGTATCGGTATTCCGACGCAAAGGCGGCGCTCGATTCAGCTATGGCCATTTTCCCAATGTTGCAGGGCACGCATCGCACGCTGGAACCACTTTGCGTTGACATGCTGGGGTTTCTCGAAAGTCTGCGGCTGGCGGTGGCGGGTGAACGATCACTCGAGGGCGAAACAGATTCGGAATTTCTATTCGCATGCATGGTTGAATTCATCCGTGCGAATCGCGGTTCGGAGGCGTTGGCAGTGTCACACCGCTTCGCGAAAATCCAACTTAATGCGGTCGAGGTATATAACGTGGCGTGCGCGCACGCTAAAGGCGTTGAAGAATGGGCGAACTCCACGGATGCCGATGGCGAAGTGAAACAACAGGAGCAGATTGCAGCGCAGACCATCGTCTATCTGAAGAAGGCGGAGCAGCTCGGTTTTTTCGCCAATACAGACTATGTTTCCCACTTTGCACATGATTCGAGCTTTGATGTTCTCAAGGGCCGGCCAGACTTTCAAGAATTCCGAAAACGGATTCTCAGCACGTCGCAAAGTCAGAACGCATCAGAGAATCGTGAATTGCAATAGGCCCGACCATTCTCCGTCGAGGTCATCTTCGTTGAAGCCACGGACCCAAAACATGTAGGTGTGTCCGGCGACCAATGCTGTGCCAGAGGTGTAGCTGGTTGCCGTGATATCGGTCCTGTGGATCACCTTTTGCGTGTCCGTGGTCTGATCGTAAACCCACAACTCGTACCTGACGGCTCCGGTGGCGGCTTCCCAGCTAAACGTTGGCGTCGTGTCTGTGATATCTCCGGTAGGTCCGAGCAACACGGGGATCGTTGGGATGTTCACGCTAAAGTCGGTCCCGCTACTCCAGTCGCCCCACAGGCCATCGGCACTTTGTGTGCGAAGCCAGAATTGGTACCGGCCACTGGGCAGTGCCGTCGCTGGCGTAAAGCTGGTTCCGGTGAGTGCGGTCTCGTGGATCACGTTGTGGGCGTTGGTCGTCCGGCTGTAGACGGAGAGTTCGTATTTGACGGCTCCGGATACCGCATTCCAGCTGAACGTCGGTGTCGGATCAAAGGTATTGCCGGTGGGACCGGTGACCGTGGGTGGTGCGAGCACGGTACCGACGACAAACGTGGTCGCCGCTGTCCATCCTTTGGATGACCCCGCGCCCCAGGCCTGAACCCAGAAAACGTGCGGCCCGCTCGCCAACGGGGTGGACGGGGTAAATGAATTGGTCGTCAAATTCGTTTGGTAAATGACCCGCTGGCCAGTTGAGGAATTGGTGACCCATAGGACATAGTAGTCGGCCCCTTCATCGGTCCAGGTGAAGGTTGGCGTCGTATCGGCGGTCGTTCCAGTTGGCCCGGTGACGGTTGGCACCTCGGGAACCGCGCCAATACTAAAATCCATTGCGGCGCTCCAGGGCCCCAGGTTGCCGCTGGCATCCCTGGCCCGAGCCCAAAATCGATAGCGCCCGGCGGCGAGTGCCTCGCCCGCAGCAGGCGTGTACGTATTCGTGGAAACGGCCGGTTTGTGGATGATGTGGTGGGTATTGGTGGTGATGCTGTAGACCGACAATTCATACGTCGTGGCGCCGGCAACGGCATCCCAGTTGAACGTGGGTGTGGTATCGGTCGTATTCCCGCTGGGGCTCGTCAATGTGGGTGCCGTCAGCGTGGTCCCAATCACGAATTCGCCGGTCGCCCAGAGGCTAATCATGCCTGTCGCGTGAGCTCGAATCCAAAAGATGTATTTGCCGCCGGGGAGGGGCGTCGCGGGGGTGAACGATGTTCCGGTGATCCCGTTTTCGTACACGATTTTGTGGGTACCCGAGTTAACATGGTAGACCCACAATTCATAGTTGGTGGCGCCGCTCACAGCATTCCATGTGAACGTCGGAGTTGCGTCCGAGGTGGTACCCGCCGGCGCGGTGATCACCGGCATCGCCAGGTCATTATTCTCGACGGTTACTTCACTGGTTCCATCAACGTAACCGCTGGCCGTTGCGGCCAGTTCCACGACGTGATCTCCGTCAGCCAGCAGGTCGTCGACCGCCTGGACGCTGAACGCGGCTGAGGCTTGACCCGCGGGGATGGTGACGGCATCAGGAACTCGGACTTTCGACTCGTCGGCGCTCTGCAAGTAAACGGTCAGGGCCTGATCGATATCCGTATTATTACGTTGTACCGTGCCGATTCCGGCTCCTGTCCCGGCCGTTTCGGAAAACGAATTCGGCGCGACGGAGATTGCCAGTTGCTCGTGATCATTCACGGTGACCGTACCCTGACCGGCGTGAAGGCCTGCGGCCGTGGCGGCAATGGTAACGCCTTGCGGGCCGTCGAGGAGATCATCGTCAACGGCGTCGATGTCAAAATCCGCCGTGGCCTGGCCAGCCAGGATTGTCACTGACGACGGGATGGAAATTTCACTCTGATCCGGGTTGAACAGGTGCACGACCAGGGAGTCCGTCAGATCCGCCGTGTTGCGCCGCACGGTGCCGACTGACGTTGCAGTGCCGCCATGTTCGGAAATCGATGCCGCGGAAAATTCGATGGAGAGATAATCGGTCGTCGACTGTTCTCCGAAGTCAAGTCCGCTGGCAACTTCGCCGTTGCCCAGTTCAACACGATGACGCGGGGTCAGCCGCACGCCTTGAATCGCATCTCCCGTGCTGACAAACAGCAATCGCCCGTCTGGGCTGATCGATATCAGTCCCTCAGAATAGTCGAGGTATCGTTGCACGCCGTGGAGGAACCCCGTGAACTCGAATTGCACGGTCCAGGTCTTCGTGTCATAGGCCACGACACGGTTCGTCGAACTGTTGCCAACGTACATGAGATCGCGGACTGGATCGAACGTAACACCGCCGTTCAAATCGTAGTCGCCGGTGGTAAATACCGAATTCTGCGTCGCTGCGTCATAGACGAACAAGGTGGAATAGGTCGCCGAGGCGATCAGTTGATTTTCGGGGCTGATTGCCACGGCATTCTTGGTCGCGAGCCCCGAGAAGGTCGTAAAGTCGTCGGTCGCGGTGTCGTAGATCCGTGCTGAGAACACATCGCTGGCCATAACCAGCAGTTCGTTAGTCGGGCTCGTCCAAATGTTTCGCTTGGTGTACGTGGCTTGCCCGGGTTCATTGCTGATCGAATCGTTGCTGAGGTCGAGACGCAGCAAGGGGTCGGAGCTGCCACCCGAGTACTGCGTCGATAGAAAGGCATAGCCGTTGGATGCGATTCCCACATCCCATGGGGATGACGTAGGTGCCGTCGGCGTGTAGGGGATCGCGGTAATGACACCGGTGTCCAGGTCGATTTTGTGAAACGCCGCCGCGTTGGTACCACCGGCCACATACAGGAATTGTCCGTCAGGCGAAATGTCCGCCCCGAGGATGGCTGTCGAGCCAATGGTGTACGGCGTAAGGTATGACTTTGAACCGACGTCGTACCGTAGCACTGTCCCCAAGCCCGTCAAATAGAGCAGGTTTCGTTCGACGTCAAAGACATGATCGTTGGCGTCAAAGTCGATATAGTGATCGTTGTTATTGTTGGGCAGCGGAAACGTCTGTTGCCAACCGGCGACCGGGACGGTCAGCACGTCATAAGTACCGGGCAGCAGGTTGGTGAACACATATTCGCCGGCGGCGTCGGTCACCGACACCGGCTCGCCCGGATCATGCCGGTCGTCGTGATCCAGATCCAGGTACACGGCGCGGCCTGCGAAGGCCGCTTCGCCGAAATCTTGAACGCCGTCCCCGTCATCGTCGTGCCACAGGTTGCCACTGATTTCACCGACCGGTCCTTGGCTGGCGATTGCCCACGACTTGTTGCGTGCCCAGCAAACGGCCGGCCGTGGTCGGTGCGACAAACGCATCGGAGCGCCCGTTCGTGTCACCGGCGATCAAATTGTTGGCGGCGGAAGAAAATGAAGCGTATCGCCCGTCGCCAGAAATCGCTCGTTCTCCCGAATACAAGTAGCTCGCACCATTGGCCTGGCTGCCGTCGGCAGACACACTAACCCGTTCCGTCCTGCCGGTTACACGGTCATGGATAAACAGATCGTTGACTCCGTTCGTATCACCCGGAACCAGGTTGGATGCTTCCGAGCTGAACATCACGTAACGGCCGTCGGCGGAAATTGACGATCCCAGGCTGCGGCCGTTGGACTGCAATCCGTCCGAAGCGACGCTGACCCGGGTGGTGGTGCCGGTGTTGCGGTCGTGTACGAAAATGTCCGGCAGGCCGTTGGTATCCCCCGCCACCAGTTGCGTACCTTCGGAGGTGAAAGTCACATAACGGCCGTCGCCACTGAGGTCGGGCTGGTAACTGTCTCCGTCGCTTTGCTCGCCGGCGGAAGAAACGCTGACGCGGGTAATCGCCCCGCCGGCGCGACTGTAGACCAGCACGTCGCCTCGGTAATTGGTGTCGTTGGGGACAATGTCGGTGGCGTGTGAAGTGTAGGCAACAAACAGGCCGTCGTCGCTGATTGACGACTGCCCGTTTTGAGCGTTCCCATTGCCCGCCACCCACGATTGGACCGGGGATAGCCTACGGATGTAGACGCGGGCGTCCGCGTAATTTTCGTTCGAGCTGTAATAGTCGTAGGCCAGATGCTGACCATCAGCGGACAGCGACGGCTCGTCGTATTCGCCGCTGAAGTCGAATACGTATTCCCCGGTATCCAGATCGCGAACCGTCATGCGCCCGGTGCTGAGGTAGGCCCACGTTTCGTAAGCCGCCGTGCGCCCATCGCCGCTCAGTGACCATGTCAGAACTTCGCGGCCCACTTGCTGACCGGTCTCGGAAAGGTTGGCCCGAACCAGAGTCTCCAATTGCCGGTCGTACAGAAACAGATCCATATAGTTGTTGGTGTCACCGGGCACCAGATTGGTTGCCGCGGAACGAAAGGCCACGAAACGTCCGTCATCGCTGAGTTGCGGAGCCTGGCTGTCGTTGTTGGCTTCAAGCCCGGTGGACGTCAGGCTGACCCGTTCCAGCGGCAAGCTCTGCGGGCCGGGGACCGTTTGCGTGCGGCCCTCGGGAAGCACTTCCGCCACGATGTGCGTTCCCTGCCGGACGTTCGGAATTCGATACGATCCGGCCTCGTCCTCGGGCGTTCCAGGATCGTCGTACAGGGTCGTCGTGCTTGGTTCACCGACGTCCAGCACGCCATTGTTGTTCCCATCGACATAGATCGTCACACCGCCAATGCCACCTTCCCCGGCGTCGCGAACTTGATTGCCGTTGGCGTCGTTCCACTTGACCCCTCGAATCTCGCCGCGCGCGACAACGTTGACGGTGACCGTGGGCGCATCGACATGGTACGTGCCGTCGTCGTCGGTCGCCGTCACGGTGATCGCGTAAGGACCGCCACCAGGGCCATAGACGTGCGTGGCGCTGCTGGCCGAGCCGATGCGGAACTCCTGGTGGCCGTCACCCCAATCGATCGTCCAGTAGTGGAGCGCATCATCGCCAGGATCGTCAACGGTCAGGGGCAACGAATAGGTTGCCCCTTCTTCCACGCTCGTGTCTCCGTTGGCGGTTAGCGTTGGCGCGACGTTCGTAACGTGTGCCATCCAGCCCACATTCGCGTCGACCAGCGTCAATTCCATGTCGCCGGAATATCCGGTGACCGCCACCAACCGCTCGTTGGAAGTGAGTGCCACGGCGCGAACTCCTTCAAAGACACTTGGGCGGGGCGGCGCCACCCAGGTTCCATCGCCGGCAAACGAGGTGTCCAGGCTGCCGTCCGGCTCGAAGCGGGCCAGCGCCAAGTCGTTGCCGCTGCCGGTTACGAACGAGTCGCCTGCTGCCACGATGCGGCCATCACGCTGCAGCACGAGGTCGTACAAGGTGTCATGGCCATCGGTGCCGGATACGTCCAGCTGCACGCGACCGTCCCCATCAAAGCTCGCGTCAAGCGTCCCGTACGGCGTGATCCGCAGGATCCCCCAGTCGTCGTCGCCGCTGTTGCTGATCAGATCCGCGCCCAGAACCACGCGCTGTTGGTCATCGATCGCGACCGCCCGTGCGTAGGCCCGGTAGCCGCTAAATGACTGATTGAAGATGCCGTCGCTGCTGAAGCTGGTATCGAGCGCTCCGGTGGGAAGATAGCGAATCGCAGTGGCGTACGAGGTGCTGCTTCCGGAATAATAGCCGGCCGCCACAATCCTGTTCTCTCGGTCCACCGCCAGAGATTCCGCGCCGCTAAAGGCATTCGAGGCCAGGTTGGTCGTAACTACGCCGTCGCTGTCGAACGTCGCATCCAGTGTGCCATCGTTGTTAAATCGCGCCACCACAAAGTTACTGGCGGAGCCGACCCATTCGGTTCCCGCCACGAGCAGACGTCCGGAGCTGTCGAGCAGCGCCGCGTTCAGCCGCGAGGTATTGCCGCGGTCGACCAGCACGACGCCACTGCTCCCAAAACCAGTGTCCACGGTGCCGTCGGTGTGGTACCGCACGACGGCCCAATGATCGATCGACGCGTTGCCGACGACAACGATTTTACCGTCCGATTGAATGGCGAGCCCACGCGGCTTGTTGTAGGTCGATTCGTTCCCCGCAAAGATGGTTATCACATGACCGGCGGTGCCGAAGCTTGCATCGGGTGCCCCGTTTGCCAAATGTCGAGCCACGACCCAGTGGTTGCTACCATCTTCCCCAATGGAGACGATTTTGCCGTCGGCCTGGACAACCAGATCGGACTTGGAATCGCTGCCGTGCGATCCGAAAGGCAGCGTTGCGAAACCTTGCATTGCGAAGGTTGGATCCGGTCCCACCTGAACCGCATTGGTGTACGTGGCCCCCGACTGGCCATGCGCCGTCGCTCGGATCACGTACCCCTGGGTGCCATCGTGGTACGTGTGGGCGGCCGTTGATGGATTGCCGGCGATCGGTTCGACGTTCCCATCGCCCCAATCCAGCGTCCAGGACGTGATCGTCTCCAAGGTCGCGTGATGCGCGAGATTCGCAAGGTACGTGGAACCCTCGTTGATGGAAGCCGCGCCGGAGACCGTGACCAGCGTACGAACGACGTCTAATTCATCCGTTGATCCGTCGGTTCCCACGTTACCGGCCGGATCGGTGGCCGTCACTGTCACGTCGTAGATTCCAAACGGGAGCAACGAGATCACGTCATCGGCCAGCGACCAGGAGCCATTGCCGTGGTTTGTCGCCGCGTATTCTTGGCCGTTCAGCGCCACCGAGATCACGGCGGTTGCGTCGTTCACAGTTCCGGTCAGGGGTGGACGGGTATCCGTGGTGGCCAGGACATCGGCGGTAATCGTCGGAGCCGTCAGGTCGATTGTGAACTGCGAGCTAAACGCCAGGAGGGGTGGTCCGGTTACCAAGGGGGCAACACTGCCGGCTGCCATCGACACCGCGTGGGTCCCTTCACCCAATGCCGGCAGGTTAAAGTCCACGGTGTTTCCGTCCACGACGGTGAACCCGCTCGCCGGCGTGCCACCCACTGTCAAGTCGTCCGCCGTCAACGTGAGGGGATCAAAATCGAAATTGAAGTCGACACGGAAAGTGGCCGGAACTGCCTTGAGTATGGCATCGTCGCTCGGCACCGAATCGACCACTTCCAGCGGTAGCCGGTAGTTGCCAAAGTCATGCTCAAAGCTGGTTTGGCCGGCGGCGTAGGTGACCCGATGCGTCCTCGCCGGCACACCCCCGTCGCGGACGAAGGCGACCAACGAATGGCTGCTCGTGGTGACGGCGTAGACGTGGGAATCATCCGGCGAGATCGCGATGCCCCACGGTCGGGACATGTACGTCACCCCGTTTTGGCCGTGCTTCGCCGTTTCGACAAAGGTTAGCCGGCCATCGGACGCCGCGCGGTTGAAGACGGCAATCGCGTTGTCGTACGATCCTGTTACGTAGACGTGATTGCCGTCGTGTGACACCGCGACCGCTGTCGCGCGATAGAGCCCGTCCACAACGCCCCCCGCACCGTCTTTGATGACTTGCTCGAAGGTTAATGTGTTGGTCGCAGGGTCGCGATCGAAGACGGCAACCGAGCTGTCGTAGTGCCCGGCGACATAGAGTTGATTTCCGTCCGGACTCGAAACCACGGACAGCGGCCGGTAGAGTCCGTCGACACTGCCGCCGTCTTTGATGACGCCCTGGTACGTGAGGGCCCCGGTTGTCGAGTCTCGCGTGAAGATACCCAAGGCGTTGTCGTAGTGCCCAGCAACATAGACGTGCACCCCGTCGGGGCTGACGGTGACTGCGCTCGCATTGTAGAGGCCGTCGACGCCATTGCTCCCTTCACGCTCGAACTCCACGAATGACCACACGCCCGTCGAGACGTTTCGCGCGAAGACGCTGACGGCGCTGTCGACGCCAGCTGTTACGTAGGCGTGCTTGCCGTCGGCACTGACGGCGACGGCATTCGCCCCGTTCAGTCCGTCTACCGAGGAGACCCCGTCGCGGAATGTCTGTCGAATCGTAAGCTGCCCCGTTTCTGCGTTGCGATCGAAGATCAGCAAGGTGTCGCTGGAGTAGGCCGCGACCAAGACCTGTGCCCCGTCCGGCGTGATTGCGACGGAGTAGGCACTATTCAGCGACGGTCCGTCTGCGCTTTTTATTGTCTCAACAAACGACAAGGCTCCCGTGCCGACGTTGCGGCTGAACGTTGTGACCGCGAAGTCGCCCGCCGCAGCAGCGTAGACATGCTTTCCGTCCGGACTGACGACCACGGATCTGGCACTGTTGAGGCCATCCACTCCGTTCTGATTGTCGACCTGCACGCCGGCAAACTCGAGTGTTCCCGTACCGCCACCGACCGGCGGAAAGGTCTGTGAATAGAACGTGGGCACGACTTCTCCCACGCGATAGATCCCACCTGGCAGGTTTGTGAACGCGTAACGGCCGGTTTCATCGACGTCGGGCGTACCCGTGTCATCGCCCATCGTCACGGTCGTCGGCTCGCCGTCGTCCAAGACACCATTCGAATTCTGGTCGAGATAGATGGTCACCCCGGCCAAACCCACTTCGTTGGCGTCCCACGTCCCGTCGTTGTCGAGATCGGTCCACTTTGTTCCATAGATGCCTGGCGTGTGGAACACCGAGTACGCCGGGCCGGCGAAGTTGCCGTTGCCCGTCCCGCTGCCACCCAGAGGGGTCCCGGCATCGTCGACGATGGTGTCATTGTCCACCAGATCGAGCCGCAGCGTGCCATCACCGGTACCCGTCGCGACGCTCACCGTATGTACGAAGTCGGCACCGGTGACGCCCGTGATCGACGTGCCGCTGAGCCCAATTGCCGTTACCGCAAAATCGCCGGCGTCGAGCCCAGACACGGGTTCGCTAAAGGTTACCGTGAAATCAACTGTTGTCGCCGACGTGGGATCCGCCGTGGCACGCGCGATTGAGTCGACCTCCGGCGCGACACGATTGACCACGTAGACCTGACCGCCGGAAAACACACTGGCCGTGGGATTGCCGACTGAATCGAGGATCGTGTTGTCGTCCAGTACGTCCAGCCGCAAGCGGCCGTCACCGCTGCCTGTAACGACGGTCACCGTGTAGGTCGTGCCGCTGCCCGATACCGTCGCCACCGAGGCTCCTGTCGGTCCGACGGTGTTGACCGAAAAGTCCGCCTTGCTGACCCCGGTGACGGCCTCGCTAAAGGTAACAAGGTATCGGGCTGTGCCTTGCGTCGTCGGGGTCAGCAAGGCGGACTTTTCGGTCAACACCGTAAAGTCCGCCTTGCTG
>JAUIHJ010000198.1 GCA_030432015.1 bacterium | reverse complement strand
ATTGACATCCGCCACCGTCAATTGTCGACCAATCCCCGCCTCACCATCGGCCAGGTAGGGAATCCAGTCGACGCCATCCGCACCTCGAACCAGCTTGAACCAGTAGACGACAGCCCCAGCATCCCACATTGGGCTCTGCTTGTGATGCGACCAATACGTCTTGCCGGTCACAATGTCCTTGAGACCATCGCCGTCCATGTCGACAAGATTGACCGAATGCAGTTCGCTAAAGAGCACGCCGTAGCGGTTCTCCGATGGGTGCGACCCCATAATCAAGTGATGTTTGAATCGGACCTCGTCGCCCTCGGCAAGCTGCTCGTACCAGCCCAGGCCGAAGTTATGTGCTGAATGGCTGGTGACAATGTCGCTATCCCCATCACCATCAACGTCGTAGGCATACATCTCGGCGCCGCCGCCGGCATTGCTGAAGGAGACCTCGTGGGATCGCCAGCGCGAACGGTCCCCGTCCGCTTCGGGCTGTTCGAACCAGCCGTTGGCATGAATGATGTCCGGGCGACCGTCGCTGTTGACGTCGCCGACGCCGAGCCCATGTCCGAACCGCGTCGCCGTGACCTTCTCGGAGATCGGATGAAAGTCCCAGCTGCCGAACGGTTCGTCCCAGTTGACCGTCACAAAGCCAAAGAACCCGTCGCGCGTGCAAACCAGTTCGGGCCGCGCGTCGCCATGGAGATTGATTAGTTGCGGAGATTCGTTGGACACCCAATCAAAAACCTGATGCTTTTTCCAGTGCGAGGTGAGGCCATCGGCCTGAGGGTTCTCGTATACGTAGGCAGGTGTGCCGGGAAAACCGACCACCAGCACATCGTTCCAGCCATCGTCGTTGAAGTCGTAAACCCAGGAGAAGAAGTTGTCCGCGTAGCGATTCATGTCCTGTGCGACCGCAGGATAAATTTCGTGCTTGGTTTGGTAGTCCGGTCCGGCGAACCAATACGGACCGTACACAACGTCCGCCACGCCATCACCGTTGACGTCGCCGGTGTTGGCGCCCTCGGAAAAGTACGTATCGGTTAGGCGTTGGCGCTCAAATGAATGCAGCGTGTACTCATCAGCCGCGGCGGCGCAGACCAAACCGGGCAACAATAGCAGGCAGGGAAAAACGCGAGTTGTCATTAATCGCATGATGTAAATCTCGTAGGAAAGGGACTGGCCGCCGCTCCACACCGGGAGGCATTCAAGGCTTCTTGAGCTGCAACAGGCGCATCGCGTTGGTCAGGTAGATCTTTTCCAACACCGGGTCGGGCAGGAAAATCCCGTAGATCATCCAGAACCCCTGGCGATGATGGGACTCGGCGGTATCAAAGTATTCGTCGTCAGTTTCCAGAAACCGGTAATACAGTCGGTAGGCATCGGCCCGCGGCGTTGTGTCGGTGCCGAACATGATCCGATCCTGGTATTTGATAAAGAACCGCCGGCAACTGTATGGTTGCCGCCCCAGTTCGGAAATGCGGGCGTCGATGTCGACGTAGAAATTGGGGTACCTGTCGAGCCACTCGCCGACCGCCGCCAAGTCTTCGGGGTTATTGCCGAAGTGGGCGCCGATGAATGTGGTCCCGGGGTGTTTGCCGATGGCCCGATTGCGCTGGGCCAGCAGTTCTTCGCGCGAAGGGTACTGATCGCCGTAGTACAGCCAGTTGGGGTGTTCGTTCAATTCATGCCAGCGTTCATTGTGGCGATCCAGCGGGGTAAAAAACGCCGCGGGGTCGGAAGTGTGGATCATGACGGGCCGGTTCATCTCGCCACACAAGGCCCAAATTGGATCAAGCCGCGGATCGTCAATGGCCAGCAGTTGACGTTGGCCATCGCGATAATAAAGGCCAAGCGACTTGTGGAATTTCAGCCCCTTGGCACCGGCCTCAAAACTTTCTCGCAGGCGCGCCGTCTCGCGCGTCGTCCACCCCTCTTGATCGAATCCGCGAAGGTCGATCAGCGCAAAGGTGAGGAAGCGGTCCGGATGCGCGGCGTCTAGCGCCGCGATGGTCTCCTGCAGTTTGTCACCCCAACCACCGTCAAGATTAACAACGGTCCTGACTCCCGCGTCATCCATCTCTTTGAGGTAGCGTCGAACACGTTCCTTGGTTAAGGTCTTGGCGCCGCCGCCCAGGTGATTGTGGACATCAATGACAGCATAGGCGGGTGTGTTGACCTGCGTCACCTTGGCCTTCAGCATGGACTTCGGCTGCCAGTCACGCAGCTTGAGTTCGCGAATGTCTTGCTCCGGTTCTTCGCTGGCATCCGGGACTTCTTTCGAGAAGACCAACGTTCCGAAGTTCTTGAAATCGTGAAAGCTGGGGCCCACGCGCGCCCAGTCCCAACCGGTTACCTGATTTTTGTCGTAGTCCACGCGGTAGAAATTGGCCCGCCAGCGCGTGCCGACTTGTGGCGGTACCTGCCGCAACGGTGCCAGCAGACGGTAGGGTATAAACACCTCGGCACGCCAACTTGCGACGTTCGATCGCGGCGCGTTGGCGCCCCCTTCGGCGGAAACGGCCTTCTGAATCTTTCGCTCGCCCTCATAATCCCATGGTCTCCAGCCGAGGAATCGTTGGTCCAAGTTGGGGACGAGGATCGGTAACTCGAAACCCAAGGGCGAAATCTCGTACTCAAAGTAGACCGGATGATTCTCGTCCGTCCAGAAAAACAATTCGAATACGTCTTCCGTCCAGAGGTGTCGAAAATCCTCCTGCATGGTGGCAGTCAGCGTCTGATCCGTGCCGTCAAAGAGGACATACACACCCTGTTCCGAATACAGCATCTTGAATCGCGCCGTGTATTCATGCTTTCCATTGGGACGCCGATTGAGGGACGTCCAGTCGGCGATCTTCCAGGCCTCCGCATCACCGCGACCAGTCACGGCAAAGTCCTGGCACCGGTGGATGATCAAGACAGGCGATCCGCCGGTTTCGCCTTCGGCCGCCGGAGAGCGTTGGGGCGGCGCCGGGCCCAACAAGGAGGCAATCACAATCAGACTGACTCGGATCATCGAAGCTGGTGGTCGCGGCATTCGTACCTCCGCCGGTTTGGCTGTATGTTATAGGCCTGCCGGATACGGAAAACGTCGGCTGGCTGGGTTGGGCTGCAGCACAATTGTCGCCAATGGGTACCCCGATTAAAAGCAGGTCAGCCGACAAACTTGCATTCCGCGGATTCGCCGCGATGGCGTACGATGCATGGCAGGGTGGCGACTCAGGGCTGTATGGATTTTGGTATGTCGGCCGGCATGCCGAAGGTAAGATCGTTTAGAAACTCCGCTTTATTTCCGTTTGAAAGATCATTCCCACCGTGCTGCTTGCCGCGACCAACCTGCTGACGTTGCCCGACTACGCAGTCATTGCGCTGTATCTGATTTGCACAATCGCCTTGGGGGTCAGGATCGGCCGGCGGATGAAGACTGGCACGGACTTTTTCTTGGGAGGACGCCGCTTGCCATGGTGGGCGATCGGCATGTCGTTGGTTGCCACGGACATCGGCGGCACGGATATCATCGGCGTGGGCGGCGCGGCGTACAGCCACGGGCTCGCGGTCGCCAACTTCGAGTGGATTGGCTGTGTCCCGGCAATGATTGTGGGTGCATTTATCTTCATTCCGTTCTTTTACCGGACGGGGGTGTACACCATTCCTGAATTTCTCGAGCGGCGTTACAACGCTGGAGTTCGCTCGGTCATGGCGATTTGCTGGCTGCTGTTCATGGCATGCAACCTTGGGATCATGCTGCTGGCGTCCGCGAAAATGATGTCAGCGGTCTTCGGCTGGAACGCAATTGCCTGCATCTTTGTGACGGCCATCCTGGTCGGAGCGTATACCTTTGTGGGCGGTCTCGCGGCGGTCGTCTACACCGACATGATCCAGTGCGGCGTGATGATCGCCGGATGCCTGTTGATCCTGGTGTTGGGACTAATCAAGGTTGGTGGCATTGGCGAACTGAAAACGCGACTCGCCGAGTCCAATACGCGCCAAGACGCGGCGACGCATCAGGTCGATCGTGTTGCGAACTCGGACCGGCCGGCGCAACCAGATTCGTCCGCCTCGACAGTGACAGCGCCGGTGGCAGCGGCAGCGGCCGAAGTTGTTGCGAGCGAACGCGCTTCATTGATCTTGCCCGCCAATACGCAATCACCATTTCCTTGGCCCGGTATTTACTTTGGACTTGCCCTGATCCTGAGCCCCGCTTACTGGATTGGCAACCAGGCGATTGTGCAGCGATCGCTAGGGGCCCGGAGCGAATTTGAAGCCCGCGCATCGTACGTCTGGGGCGCATTGCTCAAGAACATCATCCCGTTGATTGTGGCGGTCCCGGGCCTGATTGCGGTGGCGTTGCTGCCGGACTTACCGGATGGTGATCGAGCGATCCCTAGCCTGGTCGGCGTGCTGCTTCCCGCCGGGCTACGAGGTCTTTTTGTGGCAGCGTTTCTGGCAGCCTTGATGTCGAGTATCGATTCCTACCTCAACTCTGCTGCCACCATCGTCTCGAATGACTTGTACAAGCGATTTTTCGATCAGGGCGTATCGGACCAACGCTTGTTGACCGTGGGTCGGATCACCACGATCGGGCTCGTCATCTGGGCCATTGCTTTTGCGTTCTTGCTCACGGCGATGCGTGAGGGGTCTGGCATCTACGCCATCTTCCAGACGTTGATGGCATTCTTCCAGGGTCCTGCGTTTGCCATTCTATTGATTGGAGTCCTCTCGCGCCGCGCAACCGGCGGCGCCGCGTTGATCGCGCTCCTCTGCGGTATTGGTACGTCAATTTCGCTTTATGCCTTGAATCAACCAACCGTGTACGAAGCATTGCGTTGGGAGCCTTTGTTTAAGATTCAAGAACCCTTCCTCTACTTTTCCATCTGGTCTTTCGGCGTGACGGCGGTCATGCTTGTCGGCCTGAGCCTCTTGGGTGGACCTGTCCCGCCGGACAAACTGAAATATGTTTTCGGTCACCATGCCAAGGCAGCGAAGGTCGCGACCGAGCGCGACACCGGGCTGACTTCCAACGCGGAAGGAGAAAGCCAATGACGCCCTTGCACCAGTTCGGTGATCTCCTTCGAGAAAGCTTGCAAGCCGTTCCGCTGGTGGCGGTACGGATGTTATTTGTGGCGAGTCTGATCGCACTGCTGATTTGGGTGCTCAGGCTCCCTCGATCCGCCACGACTCCGCCGGACGGCGTCAATCGCTGGGACGAGAATCTGAAAACGGGAGCTGCCCTCGCGCTGTCAATCCAGATTCTGATTTATGCGTTGCTTTAGGGTAACGACTTAAGCGTCAAGCACATTTCAAAATGCGATCTTCCGCAGCCACTGCTCTCCGCTTAAGACACAGACCATAAGCTGGCGACCCCGGCAACCTGGGCAAACTTCAGCACTGTGGCTGGTCCCCACCGCTAAAGACACAGACCGCAAGCTGGCGATTCTAGCAATCTGGGCAAACTTCGGTTGCGAGCGTCGCCCCGAGCACAAGCCCAACATGACTTGCAATCTCAACGACTCACATGTATACACATGTATATTACCTCGTTAACAATCTCGGGGCCGACAGATGCCAGCCAAGACTCGCTCGGAAATCGTCAGTTACGATGAAGTCGGCGTTTACCATTGCTGGAATCGTGTGGTTCGCCGGCGCCACCTATTCGGTATGGATGGGGTTACCGGTAAAGACTTCAGCTATCGCAAAGAATGGGTTCGAGAGCGGTTCCGGCAGTTAGCCGGGGTCATGGCCATTGATGTGCTCGACTACGCCATACTCGATAACCACCTCCATATCATTCTACGCAATCGCCCCGATGTTGTTAGAACGTGGTCGGACGAGGAGGTGGCGCGTCGGTGGTGGTTTGTCTGCCCGATGCGAAGGAATGAAGATGGAACGACTCCGGCCCCTAAACCGTGCGAGATTGGCCTGCTGCTTCCCGATGTCAACGAATTCCGTCGCCGACTCTCTGACATTTCTTGGATGATGCGATTGGCCTGCCAGACGATTGCGTGGCGCGCCAATCGAGAAGACGACGTCGACGGGCGGTTCTTCGCTAAGCGATTCGACTGCAAGCGGCTGAAAACATGGGAAGCGGTGCTGGCGTGTAGCATCTACGTGAATCTCAACTGGATCCACGCAGGCCTTGCCAAGACGCCGGAGCAATCACGATTTACTGCGGCGTATGACCGCATACGAGGGCGTTGGCAGGAAGTGGGTGACGAAATGGGCAATTCCGAGAACGTTCCGCCCCACGATCAAGCAGACGCCTGGTTGGCCCCGATCTACTTGGATGACCGTTCCCAAGAACTTGAAAATGCGGAGGCGATCAATACGACAACAAGGGACGAGGCCCCACAATCGATTTGCAATCCGATTGGAGCGTCAAGGGTCACCAACAAGGGTTTTCTTCCCATGACACGCGACCAATATCTGGCGCTGGTCGATGCGTTTGGTCGGATCGTTCGCGAGGGCAAACGGGGGGCGATTCCGGCGGAGTTGCCTCCAATTCTAGAACGGATCAAGATCACGCCGCGTGGCTGGATCGACAACTTGCTGCAACTTTTCCGGACCAACTCGCATTGGCGGGCGTCACCGGTGGTGGGCGACTGTTGCTAACTCTCCTCTGCAACAATCCTGCCGGCAATCATGGCCAACAAACTGAGGCTTAGTGCCCGCTCTTGCGCTCCATACGGCGGTCGCCGATTTCTTGGGGTGAAATTTACCGGCGACTCCAGCGCTGAGACCTGCTGATCGACACCGTCGCGCGATCAATCCGCCAACCTGTCCTCATCAAGCCGCCCAGACACACCACTCACCCACGGCAAAGTCTGTGTCTCCATTCTCGATTCTCGGCAAAGTCTGTGTCTCTTATATCTCGTCTATATCTCGGCGCGATCAACCTGCCAACCTATCCTCATCAAACCGCCCAGACGCACCGCTCACCCACGGCAAAGTCTGTGTCTCAATTCTCGATAGGGTGCAAAGCTTGTTGGCCTACGCCCGAGAGACTGCGTCAGCGGATCAACATCGGGCCGCGAGAGCGGCGGTCGCCCGACTTTCATGGCCAAGACTTTCGTCCCATCCTTGTCGTGCTGGTCATCCCCCGCGTTCTGCAGCCGGCACATGGACAACTGAGAGACCGCAACAGTCCCAAGCGCGGGTGCCGCGGCTCACATTCCAGGTGATGTAAACCAGATCCCCGGCAGCGGAAATCGCCGTGCTGTAGGTGCCCTTGAGCGTCAAGCCATACTGCTGCTGATAAAAAGGGTGCAGGAAAGCAATGACCTTCTTGACGCCGGTCTCAACGTCAAATTGGACCAGCGGCGAGCCATCCCGATAGCCACCGCCGTGAGCACCGGGGACGTAATAGAGATATCGACCGGTCGGATCGACATCCAACGACGCCACATACGCCTCGGTGCCAACCGCAGCCACGCCAATTTTCTTCACTTTCTCGTTGCGCGTGTCGAATTGCCATAGCGTGGCGTCTCCCGATCGCTGTCCCGTTGAGACCGTATAAACCATCCCGCCGGCAGTCTCGTCTGTCGCCGCTCGTACGCCGATCGACTGTCCGATGCCAACCGGGGCGACATTTTCCGCTGGATCAAAACGCATCAGTTCGCCATCCGCCGTTCCTGGCACGTAATACAAACGTCCGGTTGACTTCGCCAGAATCATGTAACGCGCCGGACCGTGCGATCCCGTGTACAGCATCTGACGATGCTTGAGGTCATAGGCGAAGAATTGAATTTCTTGCTGCGGCGCATCGGGTCCGGCCGCAGTGCCGCCATAGAAGACCATCCGCTTCGCGTCCAGCACAGCCGTAGGAATGCTGTGTTTGGCGACGGGTCCGCGGGCGACAACCTCGGATGCTCCCGTGCGAGGATCAGTGCGACATATCCAATCGCCCCGATAATGGTTAACGTCGCTCGCCGCCTGGGGCGATCCGCGGTGCGTGGCATAATACAGCCACCCATCACTGCCCATATCGACGCGGCTGTGGATCTTTCCCGGCGTGTAATGCCCCTGGGGAAGATCAAGCAACCGTGTCACATTGACCATCGAACGCAGAATCTGCGATGCCGGATCATACTCGTAAACCATTGCAGTACCGGTGCCGAAGCGCGCTTCGCCTCGACCGATCGCGTAATGATCCCCGATGGCCGAATAATATTTGCCGTCGGCGACACTTCCGTCGCCCCAATTCGACCAGGGTTTCCCTGGATAGTCCTGCCCAGGATAGAATACAAAGTCGATCGTGGGGGGAGTCGTTGCCACCTCGACGCCAGCCCGCAGCGTCGCCGGCGGCTCAAGAAACTGCAGCGAAGTATCAGTCACCAGCGGCACACCTCCTGGCAGCGCGGGAGGATAGGGCAGATCCGCATCGCGCACCACTTTCGCGCGTGCTGGTCGAGGCGCCTTCGTCACGGACTGCGCGATCACTTGCGACCCACCCAAAGCGATGCAGCTGATCAACAGGCAAACGAATCGAAACTCGAAAATGTGATGCTTGGTCATGCCAATCAGTCCCTGGATCATCGAGGCTATCACAGCAGCGGCGCCGGCAAACGCTCGGCGGATGCTTCGAGAAAGAAAAATCTTATGACGGTAGAACGCTGGATTCTTCCAACTACAACACAGCCGTCGACAACACAGCCGTCGTGGCACGTCGCGCCATCCACCGTGCGACAGGCTTTCGCGATCCCTATCCTACTCGCTGCATCCGCTTCAGCAAATCGACTGCGCGTTCGCTAGCGCCTCATCCATCGAAAGGACCCGCCGTGCTCAACCGCCTGTTTATCATATTGCTCCTTGTCCAAACCACCACGAACAGCTTCGCCCAGGCAGCTCGCCAACCACAGGCCCCCGCGGGTCACGCTCGCGTCGCGCTCATTGGCGATTCAACGGTGGCCAGCTACCCCAACCCGCCAGCCGATCGGCCCGATTTGACAGGATGGGGGCAAGTGTTGGGCGAGTATTTCACGGATCAGGTCGAGGTCATCAACCACGCCCGATCGGGCCGCAGTTCCAAAAGCTTTATCCGTGAGGGACATTGGAAGAAGACGTTGGCGTTGAAACCGGACTACGTTCTTATTCAATTTGGCCACAATGACGGTCCGGGCAAAGGCGACCGGGCCACCAACCCCGAAGGTGACTTTCGCGACTACCTGCGTCAGTACATTCGCGAGGCAAGGGAAAACGGCATCAAACCGATTCTTGTGACGCCGATGACTCGCCGAAACTTTCGCGACGGGAAAATCAACACGTCACTCGGACCGTGGGTCAACGCGATGCGTGAAGTGGCAACGCAGGACCGCGTGCCATTGGTCGAACTACATGCAGCAAGCGTCCAAGCCTTCAACGAACTGGGCGATGCAGGAAGCGCTGACTTGAGCCCAAGCGTGACGGACCGTACACATTTTTCACGAAAGGGCGCCCTGCTGATGGCGAGGCTCGTTGCTCAAGCGTTACCGGACGTCGAGCCGAACCTGGCCTCGCTGTTGCGCGAATCTGTCGCGCGTCGATAGCCTGGGCAAGGGAAGGCCCAAGGGATAGCGGCGGCGTAATCATAATCGGGTCACGAGCTTCAGGTCACTGTCCACTGGCATCCGCGTGTGGTGCGATCGCAGTTCGAATCAAGGCCGGACGGTCCGTCGTCACCGATTGGACGCCATAGGACTTGAAGGTGCGGGCCGTAACTGGGTCATTGATCGTCCAGACGTGAAACTCGAATCCAGCGGCCCGAATCGCATCGACAAACGGCTGGTCGATTACGTCCAGATTTCCATGCGTTCCCAAGCCCGTGGCGCCGGTTCGCTTGAGTGACGCCAGCACGTCGGCTCGGGTCGGCGTCCAATTCCGGCTTGGTCCGGCTTGCTTGTAGCTGGTGAGCCAATTTGCGTTGTACTGTGGCATCATCGCGCGGGCCTGCTTCACCACAGCTTCGTCGAAGCAGATAATGACAATCTGTTCGGGTTTCAGCTTCGAAGACGCAAGCTGCCGTTCGAGTTCGGGAAGAATTTCCGGGCCACATTTGATTTCGACGAAAATCTGTTTGCCGGCTGGCACAGTCGCCAACACTTCCTCCAGCGTGGGGATCCGTTCCGCCGCGTAGCGCGGATGTTTCCAGCGACCAACATCCAGCGTACGTAATTGCTGGAGCGTGGATTTTGCGACCGTCATCTCCGGCTGCTGGGGCGCCACCCGCTTGGTCGTCTTATCGTGAATGCAGGCGATCTGCCCGTCCTCGGTGAGATAAAAGTCGCCTTCAATGGCATCAGCCTGCCGATCCCAGGCAAGCCGAAACGCCGCCAGCGTATTCTCTGGCGCGTCGTGGGACGCACCGCGATGGGCAACGATCAACTGTGCCTGGGCGGCCCCACAATTCGCAAACGTCAGAACGGGCAAAGCGGCAAGCAGAATGGTTCGCACGGTAGACTCCCTGAGTTGATCGGTATCGGTCACTTACGATTTGTGCCATCGAGCGGCTTACGTCCCATTGGGCTGGCCACAGTGTATCCAGTTTCGGCGTGCTACATGCACGGCGGCGTTAAATGGTGGGTACCAAAACACGGCCGCGGGAATTGCAGAATTTCTATTGCAGTCAAATTCGGAAAATGGCAATCGCGGCGGATGCGGCCACCGCACAGGAGGAATCCATGTAAGGCCCGGCGATGCCGCGGGCGTTTCGCAACGCTATGGATGCCTCAGTACGAACTCGACGATCGGCGTTGGGTCTTTCAGGCTGTGGGGATGATGCTTGCCCCCTGGCTTGACGATCACCTGGATCGTGCCGCCAAGTTTCCGATAGCGACGGGCAAGCTCTGCGGTATGTTCCTGGTAGGGGACACTCTCATCCGCGTCGCCACATACATGGATCAGCGGAACTTTGGCTTTGGCCAGCGATTCCAGGCGGTCCAAGGGGTCCAAGGCGTAGTTCTTGGCCTGCGCAAGCGTCATGTCATGCGCCTTCAACCAGGGACGAAGGCGATCCAGCCCCGGATCGTCTTCCTCAAGCTCACGGACGTACGGCCGAATGCCGAGCGCCGGAGCGTCCGCGTAAATGCAGGCGACTTGCTCCGGATGCATGATCGCCCAATGATAGACCATCAACCCACCTCGGCTCATGCCTTCGAGCACCGGGCGGAGTGAGAAACCCAAATCAACGGTCAAATATTGATAGAACTGATCCCATCGCCGGATCGCTTCCGCGTTCCCCCACAGGCCGGCAACATCGCAGTAGGCGACATGAAAACCGTGTTCCAACAGCGCGAGATCGAGTTGCGGTTCGTGTCCCCAAAATCGAGCTCGCCAGATCCAAGGTCGGCCGACGGCTGGCCGCTGCGGCGCCACAATGCGGCATTTGACATTTTCCAACTCGAAATC
>JAUIHJ010000197.1 GCA_030432015.1 bacterium | reverse complement strand
ATTAATTTAAGTGGCTTGGTGAAAGCGGTTTACGAAAAATGTCGCGATTATGTTTCGTATTGGCCCCTTGTTTGCTTTCTATTGGGGGCATGGTTAGCTCGGTTTGCAACAGAGCGGGCCAGCACACAAAAGTGGCAGAACCATGTGTGCGTGCGATGCACGCGTTGAACACAGCGAAAACAAGACAACTACGACCCCGATGAACGATTTGATCGAGTCACACTCGTTCGAGTGGGTCGACAAGGCATAGAAGCAAGAGCCGATGCCTGAGGCGTGGGGGGCGGTTGGTCCTGGGAAGAGCCAACCGCTCCTCTTTTTATGCGCCGATGGAGCGAGGTCGCACGGTGAACCCAGAGCCAGGGGCGGGGTTTAGATCTGGATCGATGGGCTCTCGTATTGGGTTTCACCTTGGATTTAGGTTGGGTGCGTTTCGTTGTGCTTGCCGCAGGCATGTCAGCCTGCACCTCTGGCTGGTATTCGCCGCCGCTTCGCAACAAATGGGCCCGACAGCAAGGCTTACGATTCGGGTTCCCGTTGACCTCGCCAACCCGAAATCTTCGCGCTCAATGACCGGCGCGATGCAAACGTCGCCACGAGGGCCGTCATTGCGGCGCAGGGAACAGTTGCCGCAGTTCCAAGGGATGGTCAATCGTCCGGCTGGCACCGCACTGCAGCAATTCGCTGCGCGAACGAAATCCCCAGGTGGCGCCGATGCCGGTCATGCCGGCGCGGACAGCGGTCTGCATATCAACATCCGAGTCACCGAGGAACAGACACTCGGATGGCGATACCGCCAGTGCACTCGAGATTTCCCAGGCGGCTGTCGGGTCTGGTTTGCACGGGATGTCGTCGCGTTGACCGAAGACGACAGCAAATTCGGACGGCTCAAAATACTCGCTGACGCAGATCTGGGTGTTGCGATGTGGCTTATTCGAGAGGATCGCCTTTTGCACGCCGTGCTGCGTTAGAAATGCCAGCAAGTCGTGGATTTCGGGGTACGGGGTTGTGGTGCGATTCCAGATCTCCGAATAGATGCGACGGAATTCGCCGCCAGACGTGGCGATGATTGCTGGGGTGCATTGTTCCGGCGGCAACGCCCGCTCCATCAGCACTTCGACCCCATTGCCCACGAATGATCGGTAGGACTCCAACTCATGTGTGGGGAACTGCCGTGCTGCCAGTACGCGATTGGCCGCTTCGGCGATGTCGGCGAGCGTATCCAGTAGTGTCCCGTCCAGATCGAAAATGACCGCCGAGTATTCCATCACCACAATTTCGCCGTCCATCTTCGAGTGGGAGCACCGCCAACGCAGCATAGCGGCCACAAATGATGACTGTCAATTCACAGTGTCCCTGACAATGGGCCCATCGGTTTCTTCATTGAGACGCTCATTGTAATGGAAAGCCCGAAGCTCCAGTCTTGAAGTTGCGCCTTTGTGAATGCCACAGGCATGTCAGTTTGCAGCCAGGGGTGCGAACCCCGCGCTCTTGCGATCAGGCTGCGCGGATCAATGACGCACCACAAACCGCGTCAGCGAGGCGTACTGTTGTGTTGATCTCGATTTCTCGTCGTTTGTCGTTCGCTGACGCGCCGGATTACGAGACGCGTATGCGTTGGGTTGCAAATCGCGCCGTTGGGAAAACCCAAAGTCCCTGGTCCTTGACTCAGGCCAAGCCACGACGAGGACCTGGGCAAGCTAGGTTCGTTTGACCTCGTTCGCCAAAGTGTGTGCTGGCCGGGAATTCTGCCGCAAAGCAGGCAGGTACGAATTCGCGGCACCCGCTGCCAGTCCACGTCGACGAATTTTGCGCATCATGGTACACAGGCGGTTCAGGTGACAATTCAGCGACGTGGCCAATTGCATTTTCCGGGAGAAGTCGCTTGCTTGATCTCTACATCGGCCTCGCGATCATCGCCAGCTTTTCGGTCGCGGCGTTCCTGTTCGCTCGGTCATTTTCCGCGTTGGGGCAACCCTGGGTCAGCAATCTTGCCGCGCTGGTGGTCGTGGTTGGCATGTTGTGCTACGTGCGGTTCATCTGGGATGACGTACGATTGGCCCGCTGGCTTCCATTTTCCAACCTGGTCATCGTGGGAAACTGGTTTCCCATCGCGGCGGGGTTTTTGGGTGGGCTTGCCTGGTCGCGAATCCCGGGGGCCTGGTACCGCAGAGTATGCTCGGTCGCCGCCTTGTTGTTGGCTGCCGGCTATTCCACGATTTCTCCGCTGCTCGGCGCTGTCCCGGTGTGCCACAACTGGTGGGACGCCGATCAGGGTTGCGTTCAGTCGACGCAACAAACCTGTTCGCCAGCGTGCGCAGCGACGCTCTTGGCGCAACACGGAATTGCCACCACCGAGCAAGAAATGGCCGAACTTTGCTTGACGCGGAGGGGCACCACATGGGTCGGCCTGTACCGTGGTTTGAAGCTGAAGACAATCGGTACGCCGCTGGATGTCGAGGTCGTCGCCTGTGCTGCCGACGACGTACTGGCGATGAACGAGCCCGCGATTATCAGCGTCGGTCTGGATGCCACCGCAGCCACGCGCGTCATGTGCGAGGAATGGGGCTGGATTCCCGGTGTCGATCACACCGTTGTCTTTGTCAAGAACAACGGTGCCGACGGGTTGATCGTGGCGGACCCGGCACCAGGCTACGGTCACGAACGATGGTCGCGCGACAACTTCGCCATGTTGTTTCGCGGTATCGCCATTCGCGTCGTGAAGCGATCGTGATTGGAAGCAACTCGTCCCCCTTGATCTGGTGCCGAACGATCTTGACGGCGGCCCCGCTGCGAATCTATTCTCCTGCCGCCAAAGTGATTGGCCCGTCTCCTGATGTTTTTCTAGTGTTTTGTGGCAGCGATCTGTGTGTTGGGATGATCCGTCGCGCGCGATGATCCCCAGACGCCCCTCAGTCAGTACTCTTTAACCCCGGCGAACCGAATGACCAATTCGTCTGAAACCCCCGCCAAGTCCACAGCCCAACCCGTGCCCCTGCTGGATGTTGGCCGTGATAACGAACCGCTGCGTGACGAGATGCTAGCGGCGCTGGCGAGCGTGTACGATTCTGGGAGATTTCTACACGGACCTGACGTCTCCGAACTGGAACGCGAAATCGCCGCCTATTCGCAGACCGACCACGCCGTCGGCTGTGCGTCGGGAAGCGACGCCCTGCTGTTGGCTTTGATGGCGATGGAAGTCGGAGCGGGCGACGAAGTCATCTTGCCAAGCTTCACGTTCTTTGCCACCGCCAGCGCAGTCTGGAGGCTGGGCGCTAAGATCGTCTTCGTGGATATCGACCCCGTCAGCTTCAACATCGACCCGGCTGCGGTCGAAGCGGCAGTGACAGCTCGCACAAAAGCAATTCTTCCCGTTCATCTGTTTGGTCAGTGCGCTGAAATGCCTGCCATCTGCGAGATCGCAAAACGCCACAACGCGTTTGTGATCGAGGATACGGCACAGGCGATTGGTGCCGACTACCAGGGTCGCGCAGCGGGATCTTGGGGCGATGTCGGCTGTTTGAGTTTCTATCCCACCAAGAATCTGGGAGGTTGCGGCGACGGCGGCATGTTGACCACCAACAACGCTGAATTGGCTCAGCGGTTGCGACTTTACGCTTCGCACGGAATGCAACCCCGGTACTACCACCATGTGGTCGGCATCAACAGCCGATTGGATTCGATGCAGGCCGCCATGCTGCGGGTCAAGTTGCCTCACTTGGATCGCTGGACGACGTCACGGCAGCAAAATGCGGCCCGATACGACCAGCTGTTGCAAGATGCCGGCTTAACCGATCACCTGACATTGCCGGCCCATGATCGGGGGTCCCGCCATGTCTGGAATCAATATTCGATCCGGGTCGGCAATGGTGATCGCGATCGGTTGCGGGCGTGGCTTGCCGAAGGGCAGGTCGGGTCGGAGATTTACTATCCGGTCCCCTTGCATCGGCAGGCGTGTTTTGAATCGCTGGGATATCCCGCTGGAAGTCTTCCCGAATCGGAACGGGCGGCCCAGGAGATCTTGAATCTCCCGATCTTCCCAGGACTGACGGCGGCCGAACAGGAGCGGGTTGTGGCCCGCATGGGAGAATTCTTCGCGGCACGAACTGCTTCCGCTGCGTGATCCGTCCCCGTAGTTTGCGGATGCGCCGGGGCCGGACGGCCCCGGTGTAATCGTTCCAGCCGCCTCCAGCACCACCGGCGATCATCGGGTCGACGGCTTAGGCGAAGTTGCCGCCCAAGGCTTCTTCGGCGCGTTCGTGAGGGTCTTTGAGGCCGTCACCCAGTTTGCCCAGCGCCTCAGTTTCAATCTGCCGTACCCGTTCGCGAGTGAGCCCCAATTCCTCGCCGATCTCTTTTAGCGTATGCGGTTCCATGTCATTGAGGCCGAATCGCATCCGTAGCACCGTTGCTTCGCGATGGTCCATGGTGTCCAGCATTTCCATCACATGTTTCAGCACGTCATGTTCGACCAACTCGTCTTCGGGGCTCTTCATCCGCTCGTCCATTACCATTTCACCGAGCGACCAGCCGGCCTCCGCCTGGTCGGTTTGCGGTGTCGAGTTATAAATGCGGATTGCCTTCTTGATGATGGGCAGCTTTTTCTTGGGTAGCCCTAGCACACGTGCAATCTCTTCCGGCGTCGGCGTGCGCCCGAGTTCCTCGGTCAAACGCGCCGTGGCGCGCCGCCACTTCGACAACAGTTCCACCATGTAGGCCGGAATGCGGATCGTCTTGGCGGAGTTGATCAGCGCCCGCTTGATCGATTGCTTGATCCAGTAACTCGCGTACGTACTGAACCGGGTTCCCATCCCCGCGTCAAACCCTTCGACGGCGCGAAGCAGGCCGAGGTTGCCTTCTTCGATCAGATCAGGGAGGCCAAGGCCTTTGCCGGTGTAGCCACGAGCAATATTGACGACGAGCCTCAGGTTGGCACGAACCATACGGTCGCGAGCACGCACGTCGCCGAGGGCAATCTGCGCGGCCAACTCCTGTTCGTCCTTGGCCGTCAGCAACGCGGTCTCGTTGATCTCGCGGAGATAGGTTTCCAGCGGCGACTGTAACGCCGAACTGGACTTTCGCGAGCCATGGGAGTGATCGTCAGAGAATTCGTTTTTGGGGGTGCGGGCTGTGGGCATCGGAGGATCATTCGCCAGAGTGGAATCGTGAGCTGTCAAATCCATTGACAAAGATGCCCGCCATGAACAGAAGTTCTATCGTCCGGCGTGCAAGCTATTCTTCACGTTGGCGGTCGACCGATGGCGTGCGCGAGATATTCACGCGATTCGGGCAGTAACGAATGGCGCGACACCAAGCATCATAAGGGCCGCAATTCGACCGAATGCGAGGCAGCGTCTTGCGTGACGTGCCTGCGCTGCCTGTTGAACCGGGAATTACGGCGGCGATCCCGCATAAAAAAAGCGACCGTTGCACGGGGTGTGCAACGGTCGCTTGGAATTGTCTGCCAATGCGAGGTCCGCTTACTCGGACGATTCTGGTTTACCCGCTTCGTCCGCTGGTGGCGCCTCTTCGGCTGGTGCCGAATCGTCTGCCGCCTGAGCGTCGGCTGACGGTGTCTCTTCGGCGGCGGCCGGTTCGCTGGCGGCCGGTTCGCTGGGGGATGGCGTCGCTTCGGCCGCGCCAGCTTCGGGTTCGCCCGTTTTGAACAGCGGCCCCGCTTCGCCCAAGCCGCCCTTGAGGTCTTCGCGAGATCCGCCCCGATCCTTTTGGTTCGGGTCGCCGCCGCCGGCACCGGCCTCTTCCTCGGCCCATTCGACCCGCTTCCGCGACAGGCCGATCTTACGCTCCTCCGTGTCGACGCGCAAGATTTTGACCTCGATTTCATCGCCCACGGTAACGACGTCTTCCGGATTCTCGACTTTATGATCGGCCAATTCGGAGATATGCAAAAGACCTTCGAGTCCGTCTTGCAGGCCGACAAAGACGCCGAAGTTGGTGATCTTGGTTACCGTCCCCGAGATTACTTGGCCAGGCTGGTATTTGCTCGGGATATCATGGGCCCAAGGATCGCCTTCGAGCTGCTTGAGTCCCAACGCAATCCGCCGTCGATCTTGATCGACCGAGAGGACGCGGCATTCGACTTCCTGTCCTTTTTCCAGCATCTCGTTGGGGTGGCTGATCTTGCGGGTCCATGACATGTCCGACACGTGCAGCAGTCCGTCGATGCCCTCTTCCAATTCGATGAACGCACCGTAGTTGGTGAGGTTGCGAACCTTGCCCTTGACCGACGTTCCTTCGGGATAGTGATCCAGCACGCGATCCCAAGGGTTGTCCTGGGTCTGCTTGATACCCAGGGAGAGCTGCTGTCCCGTCTTGTCGATCGACAGGATCACGACGTCGATCTCGTCGCCTATCTGCAGCAGTTCGTTGGGATGGTTGATGCGTTTGGTCCACGACATCTCGCTGATGTGCACCAGGCCCTCAATGCCCGGTTCAAGCTTGACGAAGGCACCGTAGCTCATCACGTTGACGACTTCGCCATTGTACTTCTGGCCGACATCGTACTTCGTTTCGACCGTATCCCAAGGATTGTCGCTCTTCTGCTTCAAGCCCAGGGCGATCTTCTGTTTTTCACGATCGATTCCCAGGATCATCGTCTCGATTTCCTGGTCAATGGCGACCATTTCCGACGGGTGCCCGATCCGCTCCCAGCTCATGTCCGTGATATGGAGCAGGCCATCGATACCGCCCAGGTCGACGAACGCACCGAATTCGGCGATGTTCTTCACCTGGCCTTTGCGGATCTGGCCCACTTCCAACTCCGAGAGCAGCTGCTCGCGGTCTTCTTCGCGTTGTTTTTCGATGAGCGATCGGCGACTGACGACAATATTTCGACGCGCTTCGTCAATCTTCAGCACCTCGCATTGAACGGCGCGGCCGATGTAGTCGCCGATGTCGGCCGGACGTCGAATGTCGACCTGGCTGGCGGGAAGGAACACGTTGACGCCGATATCGACCAGCAAGCCCCCTTTGATTTTTCGCGTTACCGTTCCGGTCACCACCTGACCCTCGTGAACGGTCTTCATCATCTCCTGCCAGACCAGGATCTTCGCGGCTTTGCGTTTGCTCAGCGAAACCAGGCCGTGCGGATCATCCGTCATCCCGTTTTCGTCTTCGACATCCTCAATCAAGACCTTGACGATATCGCCTACCTGGGGCTGCTCTTCGTCTTCATCCCATTCGTGGAGCGGGATGCTGCCTTCACTTTTGAAACCGACATCGACCAGGACATGATCGTCGTCGATCCGCAAGATCTTGCCGTCGACGATGCTGTTGACATCAAAGGATCCTTCGGTCTCAATCAACGGCAACATGTCGTCGCCTTCGTCGATCGAGCCAAGCTCGTTGTCGAAAAGTGATTGCAGGTCTGAGTCTTCTAAGTCGCGAATGAGGTTTCGATTGACCATCTGGGTGTTACAAGGGGGGTAAGGGTAAGTAGGTTGAAACTGCGCCGTACGGCGACAAGGGGCCGATGTCAGAGGGCCCGCGTGAGAAGGCCCCTCTCGGGGGACCTGCGTCCGCTGAATTCTAACCGGCTCGAAGCACCAGGCGCGACGAAGCCCGCAAATCTAGCAAATTCGCCTATTCAGAACAACCGCAACACGCCCATTACTTCCGCAATGCCGTGTGACAGGCGAGGATTCTCCGGTGCAGTTCCGCGACCAACTGCTGGTCATCCATCGAGTCGTACTGGTCAAACCGGATCGGCGTCCCCACGCGCACTTGAATCCGGCAGAACCGGATGGTCTTGGCGTTTCGCGGCCAGGCCTGGTAGGCGCCTTCAACGGCCACTGGCAGCAGAGCCGCCTTGGTGCGTCGAGCCAGCGCGCAGAAACCCGGTTTTAGCGCTGCCAATTCACCATTGCGGGTCCGCGTTCCCTCCGGAAAAATCAGCACCGCCTCGTCGCGGCGGAGGCGGCGAATCGACTCCTTGATGCCCTCGAGCCCCATCCCCTCGCGGTCAATCGGGATCGCATCCAAGTACTGGATCAGCCAACGCAGTGGAGCAAAACGAAAGAGCGACTTGCGGGCCACAAAATTCAGGCGTCGTTCGAAGACCATTCCCACCAAGACCGGGTCGAGGTGGCTCTGATGGTTAGCACAGACCAGAACCGGTCCATCTTCCGGCATGTTCTGCACGCCGAAACTTCGAAAGCGAAATAAGGCGACCGCCGTCAGCCGGGCGACCGTGCGGATCGCTCGGTAACCGACGCGTTTGGTCCAGGGGCGTTGCATGGCGCATCTCAGTCAACGGGGCTCAGCAAACGTGGGGGCATTTCGTCAGGGTGCGATCGATTCGCCTCGTGGTTCTGTGGTGACGGACCTCGGTGGGAAGCGGCACGTCCCGGAAGTGCGAGTCGGCACCGCGCGTGATGGGGGTGCGGGTCTGCGGCCACTTGTACTGATCTCGGTCGGGGTGGTTAAGGCGAGGCAAACTTCACGCGCGAGTCCGCGCGCCGGACTGGCGTGATCGTACGATTTCTTCCAGGCGGTCAACGACCTGGTCGGAGGTCAGGCCATCGGTATTGACCTCGATGGCGTCAGCCGCCTTGTGCAGGCGACCTACCTGGCGCGTCGCGTCGCGTTGGTCGCGATCGCACAGCTGCTGTTGCAAATCGTCCAGGTTCACCGGTTCTCCGCGTCGTTCCATCTCCAACATGCGTCGCCGAGCACGTTCGCGGGGTGACGCGGAGAGGTACAGCTTGCATTCCGCGTCAGGAAATGCGACGGTGCCCTGGTCCCGGCCCTCGCTCACGACATCGGCATCGGCTGCCAGTTGCCGCTGTAATTTGACCAGATGCTGGCGCACCGCGGGCTGGTCCGCTGCAAAATGAACGGCAGCGGTGACGTCGGATGAACGGATAAAGTCGGTCACGTCTTCGCCACTGACCATGATCGATTCAGGTTGGAATTCCACACGCAGTGTTTCTGCCAGGTGGACCAGGGTGGCGGCATCCTGCAAATCCACGCCGGCACGCAACGCGCCGCAGGCAACTGCGCGATACATGGCGCCCGTGTCCAGGAAGCGAAAGCCCAGCCGCCGGGCAAGTTGTCTGGCCACGGTGCTCTTGCCCGCGCCCGCTGGACCGTCAATTGTCACGATCATCACGAAACCTTATCCTGGCTGCGGCATGCGCGTGGCCGATCGCACCGTGGTGAACGTCGGCCAGGAGATTTGCGGGTGGCGATCATTTCGCAAACCGGGCCTCGACTTCCACCCATTCGTGTGCCGTCATTTCCAAGCAGACAATTCCCCGATCGACCTGCAGGTCGCCGAGCGACTCGCCTTCGAAATTGATGTGCCGGGCCGTGGCGACCTCCCGAAAACTGCGGACGCGTCCCCGCGTCGCGTGGCCACTGGTTTCCAGAATCCGGACACGAAACCCGACGATCTGCCCCGCTTCGCAGAGCGGTTCCCAGTGGGTGGCTAGCAGGCTCTTCGCATCGACATGAAACAGCCAACTGCTGTTGGCCGGTGACGGCGGCGCGACGGTGCGGCAGATCGACAATGGTGGCGCGAGCAACGCGATCGCATCATTGACCGGATTGGCCAATTCGACGCCGATGCCTAAACGAAAGCTCCGCTGACGTTCACCCCGGGCAACCAGCATGCTATCCAGCATCCGCTCGCCGGACCGGCGATGGTACGGCAGTCCGCCGGTCAACAGTGCCGTTCGCGAGTCGCCCGCATCAATCTCAATAAATTGGCAGGCCTCGATTCGTTTTTGGTTGACCGCGTGGCGCGTCTGCTGGCAATCGCACGATAATGCGGCCGTTTCGTCCTTCCACGCAAACCGTGCCGCGTAGTATGAATTCCAGGGGTCGGCCGCCGGTTCGGTTTGCAAATCCAGTTCGATATCCAATTCCAGTACTCGGCTGCCGCGTACCGCACGATACGTCTGGACGAAGCGGGCCAGCAAGGCGCCCTCGCGATCGACCAGCTTCCCGCGCACCACGATTTCACCCAGCGTGCCGGGGACGCTGCGGAGTTCGTGTGATTCCGCCACCATGACGGAATAGACCGCCGCCTGATCGGCGTCGCGCCATGCTTCTCCGGGGCGTTGCTGTGGTCCGGGACTGCGCAATGCCAGTTGGTACGAGACGCGATTGCCACGCGTCTGGTAGTCCTGCACGGTCAGCAGCGCACCGGTCGTGGGATTGATCGTCGCCTCGAAGAAATCGTTGCGAAGCACAAGCTGGTCTTCGATCATTTCCGCCATCGCCGGTGGCGCCTGCCGAACTTTCTGCTTCTTGGCGCTGCCGGCCAGCCATGCGAATCCCATCGAAGGTACGTCCACAATGGCCAACTTGCGACCGTCCGCCTCGCCAACCGCATAGATCGGTTTGGTGGCTTCGGGTAGCTGGTCCAGGTCACTGACATCGACGAGCATCCGGCGAGTATGCGTCAGAGGGTTGACCGCCAGATAGCCACGCTCGGCTGGCGCGTCGCGGGACGGAAGGCTGGCGGCAAACTGCTGGATTGCCTGGTCGACCGATTCGGCCAAGGCGCGGTCGACGGATTCGCCGGCAACCGGGTCATCGATCAGGTTGTCTGCGGCGTCGGAGCGACTCCCCGCCGCGGTCGTCGCGTCCAAGTTATCGGTCGTCGCATTCGCTGACGCCGCACCCGCCGCAATCGGAGTGATGGCGTCGGCGAGCCGGTCGATGGACTGTTCAAGTGCACCGTCGAAACTCGAGGCCTTGCCGGTGATAAGTTGCGACAGCGTGCTCAGATTGCTGGCGGCGTCCCACGCGAACCGGCGGCGCCAATAACGCTGAATGACGGAAAGTGGATCGGCTTGCCGCCGAATGATACTCTGTTTGAGATACGGCGAGCGATACTGGCTCGCTTCAAATCGATCGAGTTGACCCGGCATGAAGGTGTCGCGGAAGTAGGCTTCGACCGTCGTGAACTTGCCGAGCGCCGAACCATATCGGGCACATCGCTTGAGATCTTCAAACCATTCGCTCCGCTGTCCGGGCCAATGTGCCAGGCAGAGTGTGGCGACATGATCCATGTCCATCGATTCGCCGAGCTTTTGGGCCAGGCCGAGAAACGTCTCCGGCTTGGCGGCATCCAGGGGAACTTTGGCGATCGCGTCGATCGCCGTGCCGTCGGTTCCTTCCCAGCGTGTCTTGGCTTGCGACCCTTGCGGAAAGCGGCCATCGTCGAGCGTGACGTGCAACGTGCCGACAAAACCGAGTTTGTGGAGGATCTGTGGCAGGCTGGGAGTCAAGCCAAATCGGCGCCGCCCGAAGACCGTGGGCTGGTAATTGAGGTGACGGGCGTACGTGTCCCTGCCATGTCGCAAGAGTCCGAGGACCGATTCCTGGGCCATGAGCGGCAGCCGCATCTCG
>JAUIHJ010000863.1 GCA_030432015.1 bacterium | reverse complement strand
GACCTTTGTCAACAAGAAGCGGTTGGCCGCGCGCGTCAAGCTGAATCACAACGACATGGTGCAATTTGGCGATGCCGTGGCCAAGTTCGATGATCCGAGCGCGGTGCCTGCACCATCCGCACGGCCTACGGCCACGGTCGACGATCAGGTCACGGGAACGGTCAGCGCCGATTTGTTCTCGTTGAATGACGATACCGAAGCAGACAACAACATCGTGGGCGAATTGAAGTCGGACGGGCGTTTCTCAGGGCTCGACGTCAACCCGGCGGCCAAGCTGAAAGCGGTGCTCGAAATCACCAACAGCCTCGCCGGTACGGTCGATCTGGACACGATCTTGCCGAAGATCCTTGATACGCTGTTCGAGATTTTTCGCTACGCCGACCGCGGCTGCATTCTCTTGCGGGACAGCGGCGGATCCGAGATGGTTCCGCGTGCAATGAAGCACCGCCGCGAAGGCGAGGACGCCAGCGTCCGGCTAAGCCGGACGATCGTCAAGAAAGTCTTGGATCAGAAGGTCGGCCTGATGTCGGCCGATGCAGCCATGGATTCCGAGTTTTCCGCCAGCGAATCGATCGCCGACCTGAAGATCCGTTCGATGATGTGTGTCCCTCTGCTCGGGCTCGACGGCGAATCCCTGGGCGTCTTGAGCATCGACTCGCAAAACCCGCTTGGACAATTCACGCAGGAAGATCTGGACATCTTGATGACCGTTGCTGGTCAGGCGGCACTCTCGTACGAAAACGCGCGTCTGATGAAGATCTACTCCGAAAAGCAAAAAGCGGATAACGAGATGGAAATCGCCAAGACGATCCAACGCTCGTTGTTGCCCGAAGAGATGCCCAAAATTGACGGGTACCAGTTCTTTGCGTCCTACGATTCAGCACAGGCCGTTGGCGGCGACTACTACGACTGGTTCGATTTGGGCGACGGTAAGATTTGCCTCTCCTTCGGGGACATCGCAGGGAAAGGTGTTCCCGGCGCCATCATCATGGGCCGCATGAACAGTTGTGTGCAGAGCACGATCCGACACCTGCACGAGGTTGTCCCTGCCATCTGCGCCATTAATGACCACATGTGCGACACCAACGTCGAAGGTCGTTTCGTGACCTACGTCCTGGCAATTGTCGATACCAAGAACCATACCGTCGAACTGGCGAATGCTGGGCACATGGCCCCCATCATTCGCCGAAGCGATGGATCGGTCGAGCAGTTTGATGAGGAGATGATCGGAACGCCCGTCGGTGTGCTCGAAGACTATCCGTACGAATCCGAAGTCCGGAAGTTGGAGCCCGGCGACATGGTGGTGATTTTCACCGATGGTGTCGACGAAGCGATGAACTACCAGGACGAATTCTACGGCGGGGAACGGCTGTTGCAATTCGTCAAGGATGGAACCCCGGAAGCACGCGTGCTGGGCGAAACGTTGCTGGCCGACGTGCGCAAGCATGCCGCTGGCCGGCCGCAAAACGACGACATTACCATCATGACCTTTGGCCGAAACCCTGCCTGACGCGGAAACCACAACTTACCGCACGCCGTGACCGATCCCAGTGCCACCACGGCACTTGCAACTTGCGGCCCCGACTGCCCGGCCGGCGGAAAACGGCAGTCGTACCGCTCGCCTGCGCGCCTGCTGGAACAATGGCTGGCGATGCACCAGCGGACTTTGGCAAAGCTGGTGTTTCGACGACGCAGGGCGCTTCCGACGACCCTGGGGTATTCCGGCGGCCCTCGGGTATACTGTGTGAAAGCCCTTATCCCCAGGATGATGCAGCGTGATCGATCTTCGAATTCCGACTTTGTTGGTAATCTCTGTAAGCTGGACGCCGTTGGCCCGCTCCCAAACTGTGGCCGAGCCCGCCACCCCGCAAGCTGCGGATCAGGCCTCGTCGGCCGAACCGCTTCCCGCCGAACCGGTCTCCGCGGAACACGCCGAGAAAATGGCTCGCAGCCGCGCGCAATTCAAACGGCACGTCCGCCCGATTCTGATCGGCCGTTGCCTCAAGTGCCACGGGGGCGAGTCGACCGAAGGTGAATTTGACATGACGACCCGCGAGGCGCTGCTGCGTGGTGGGCTGGAGGGCCCCGCCATCGTTCCTGGAAAGGGGACGGCCAGCCGGTTGTAC
>JAUIHJ010000196.1 GCA_030432015.1 bacterium | reverse complement strand
TAAAGGCTTAACGATTCCAGCGCAGTCAGACGGCGCAGCGCCATCAGGCCATCCGGTGTAATCTTGAGTTGTTCAAAGCCCGTTTTCTTGAGGACCAGCGCTTTGAGCTGGTGCATCTGGGCCAACTCGCGGCAGCCGGCATCAGCGATGTGTTCGCAAACTTCCAGGTCCAATGCAGTGAGGTTCGGCATCGCGACCAGGGGACGGAGGCCTTCGCCCGTGATGGCGGTGCCGGTCAGCCGCAAGACACGGAGGTCGGTGGCGGCGCTTAGCTCTCGGAGTCCGTCATCGGTGACGTGTTCGCAAAGCTCAAGACTGATCCCTCGGAGTCTAGGAATCCGCGCCAGTTGTGCGACCCCGGCATCACTGATCGGCAACCCAGCCAGATCGATGACGAGATCGCCTCGGTGTTGATCGAAACGTGCGAGGACCTGAGCCCGCAGTGTGCCATCGGTTCGGATGTCATCATGAGCCATTCGCTCGAGCGTGATTTCTTGCTCGCCGTGTCGTGCGTACCGAAATAGCGAACGCCCCTGATAATCGGCCTGGATCGCGAGCGCCAATTCGCCACCCACCGGCCGTTCCGCGCCGGGGGACTGACTCGTTGGCTCCCGGATGTCGTAGGCGAAAATCCGGTCCTTCTCGCGCAACAGGAGCCGACCATTGGCAATGACGGGATGGGACCAACTGTCACCGCCAGCACCTGGCAAGGAAAACGTTCCTTGCAATTCGTAGTTGTCGGGTGTCACGCTGATCAACGCGACCACACCGTTTTGATAACGAAAGTAGAGACGGCCGTCGGCCATCACGACGGCGGCTGAACCGACACCCGGCCCACGCCGCTTCCACTGTTGCTTGCCCGTTGCGAGGTTAAGACAGGTTGGCAAGCCATTGTTGCTACCGTGCCCGCCATAAAGGTGTCCGTCCTGCAAGACCACGCCGCCGTGGTGATTCTGAAATCGTCCGCCGCCGAGCGTATAGACTTCCTGCGCAGCGACGCCGCCTTGCTGTGGGGTCAGCTTCAGCAGGACACTGCCGGCATTGTAGCCGTTGGCGGCAAAGACCAGGTCGCCAGCGACGATCGGCGTGGGAATATTGGCCGTTTGATTGGCAATCTCGTTGTAGCCCCACAGGTACTTCCCGTCGCTGGCGCGAATGCCGACCACGCCGCGGCCAATCAGCTGCACGTATTGCCGGATGCCGGCTGCAGAACTGAGCACGGGGGACGAAAATCCTGCTCCCGGTCTGCCGGCGGGACCCAGGTCCGGAACGCTGGCAGCCCAGACGAGGTCCCCCGTTCGTTTGTCGAGCGCCACCATCGTCTGCGCGGCACCTCCTGGCGTGCAGATCAAGTGGTCACCATCGACCAACGGCGATTCTCCATAGCCGCGCCCCGACATCATCACACCACCGAAATCACGCAAGTAGCTGCGTCGCCAAACCAAGTCTCCGTTGCTGACGGTCAGGCAAGACAGATCGCCGTCGGGATCGAGCGCATAGATGTGCGCGCCATCGACGGTGGGAGTCGAGCAGGGCATTCGCGAGGTCTCGTCAATCACACGGCTCCACCGCAACGTGCCGGTTTGCTCGTCGATGCAAAAGCAGACCACCTGTTGCCCGCGTCGGCCTAGGGTGTAGATTCGGCCCTGGCTCACGACGACGCTCGAATAGCCTTCTCCGAAGCCCTCGGCCCGCCACGCGAGTTGCGGCGCGGCGCTCAACCATTCCTGTCGCAAGCCGATTTCTCGTGAAACGGCGTTTCGCTGTGGTCCGCGCCATTGAGGCCAATCTTCGGCGGTCGCAACGGAAGCAACGATCAGGGCGGCCGCGGCCGCCACGAAGGTCTGTCGCAGCAGGGGGCAACTCACGCCCGACGGCGACAATGTGAAGGCTTGAGTGGATGGGGAAATCATGCGGATGGTCGGCTGGATCATCGGAGGGGGGGCGTTCTGCCTGACAACGCCACGGATTGTTGCGTTACCAGTGTAACGCTCGCAGAGTGAGAAAACGTGGGTTGTGCCGAAAGAACTTCCCAGGGACCGCCTGCGGTGGGCCTGGTTGGAATACATCAAGTCTCTCGCAAATCATGGTATGCCAGCGTACAGTCCATGCACGGGAGTATGAAACTTGCATGCCTCGGTCGCACTCGCGGCGGCTCTCGATGGCGTGATGAATTGCCGTAAGCGGCTTCAGGAACGCGGCGCCGCGATGGCTGCTGCTGCTGCTGCGGCCCGCGGAATCCTGCCGGACTTGTGTCCGCGGCTCAAATGCGTACAAAAGATGGGGTATTCGATTCTCAATCATGTGCCGAGTCGTCCCCTTCCGCTTCTCGATTGGATACTCGGCGCCGCCGTGGTGATGTACGAATACGCTGTCGCAGGTGTTGTTGTGCAACACGATCCTCCTCCGCTCCATCCCCGACCTCGAAGGCCCGGCTAGATGTCCGATCACGAACACGATCCTCCCCATGGTCAGGAATCGACGGCCCGGGAACCGATCGATTCGCCCGAATCCGTCGACGCGGCGGTTCGGGAGCCGAAGCCGGCCACGACCACCCAGCGCCGTGGTCGGCTAACACCTCCGGTTTGGGTGTGGGGGTTGGTCGGGCTGTGGTGCATCCTGTTGGCGGTCGTGCGCTGGGCAAATGTGACGGGCGACCACGCCATTGCCAATATTCTCACGTTGGTCTTTGGGTTCCTCGCATTCAGCGCGCTGATGACCTGGTTTTCATTTCTCAGCGGGCATCACGCGGCACTACGCTGGGGCGGCCTGGCGGCGCTGGTCGTCTCGATTGCCACATTCTGCGCGCTGTTTCGAGTTCACCATGTGAGCGGCGAATTGGTGCCGACGTTCCGCTTACGTCACGCCGCGGCACCGGACGAATTGTTGCGGCAACCGACCGCGCGTTCTACCGAGACCGTGTCGCTCGAAACAACTTCCCCCGATGACTTCCCTGAATTTCTTGGGCCTCGTCGCGGCGGGCGTGTCGATCATGTCGGCTTGGTTCCAGATTGGACGGCATCCCCACCCAAGCAGCTATGGCGTCAGCCAATCGGCGCGGGATGGGGTGGGTTTTCCGTCGTCAACGGCTATGCGGTCACGATGGAGCAGCGGGGCGAGCAAGAACTGGTCACCTGCTATCGGGTGGAGGACGGCGAGCTGATCTGGTCGCACGCGAACGAAGGGCGACACGCGACCCTGATGGGCGGCGTCGGTCCCCGTTGCACGCCCACAATCGACCAAGGTCGCGTTTATGCGCAAGGCGCCTTCGGCACGGTCTTGTGTCTGGACGGCTCCAACGGAATGGAGATCTGGCGCGACGAACTCTTGCAGCGCTACGGCATTTCCCGCGACGATGACGTCAAAGCGATCGCCTGGGGAAGATCGGGTTCCCCGCTGATCGTTGACGACCTCGTCATTGTTCCGGCCGGCGGGCCGAAAGACGGCCCCTACGTGTCGTTGATCGCGTTTGACAAGCAGACCGGAGACGTTGTTTGGGAATCGGGAGACGACCAGGTTGGCTATAGTTCGCCGGTGCTGGCCACGCTGGGTGGGAAGCGGCAGGTCTTGATTGTCAACGAAGCGACGGCGTCCGGGCACGATCCCAAGTCCGGTCGCCAACTCTGGGAAGTCGACTGGCCGGGGCAGAGCAATGCCAATGCAAGCGCCTCGCAGGTCGCACCCATACCACCCAACCGGTTTCTCCTCTCCAAGGGGTACGGCAGCGGTGCGGCGTTGTTTGAATTGTCGGCCACCGCGGCGGGAACATTCGAAGTCAAGGACGTGTGGCGCGTCTCAGCGGTTCTGAAGACAAAGTTCTGCAATGTGGTCGTCCATCGCGACCATGTCTATGGCCTGTCCGACGGCATCCTGCAATGTGTCGAGTTGGCGACCGGAAAGCGTGTGTGGAAGGGGGCCCGTTACGGACACGGCCAAATCTTGGGAGTCCGCGATGATCTGCTGGTGCAGCAGGAAAGCGGCGACGTGGCGCTGGTCGAGGCAACGCCCGACGGCTTTCATGAACGAGCGCAATTTGAGGCCCTGCAGGGCAAGACATGGAACAACCTCGCGCTGTATGGCAGCCGCCTGCTGGTCCGCAACGGAGAAGAAGCTGCTTGTTACGAATTGGCCATTGAGTGATCTTGTCGCAACACCATGGGGGGGCAGCCGTGCTGATGGTGGTGTTGGCATTGATGACTCGGCAATTGGCGCGACGAAGGATGATGAACTGCCCATGAACTTGCCCACTCACGCTGCGCCCGAAGGTGACACGCACCGCCGTCATCCGGCTGCGCCAGAACTGCTGGCCCCTGCCGGCGATCGACAGTGCATCCGCGCGGCGGTGGAAAACGGTGCGGATGCCGTTTACTTCGGGCTCGAGTGTGGTTTCAATGCGCGTGCGCGTGCGACCAATCTCCATCTCGACGACTTGCCCGAGGTGATGGAACTGCTGCACAGTCGCGGAGTCAAAGGTTATGCGACCCTGAACACCTTGGTGTTTCCAAGTGAACTGCCGGCCATGGAAGCCGCTGTGGTGCAGCTTACCGAAGCCGGGATCGATGCCGTTTTGGTGCAGGATCTGGGCGTTGTGCGGTTGATCCGCGCGGCGAGCCCGGACTTGCCGATCCACGCTTCGACCCAGATGACGTTGACCAGTGCCGAATGCATCTTGGCAGCCGAACAACTCGGGATCGACCGCGTTGTGCTCGCCCGCGAACTCTCGGTTCGAGAAATTCGCAAGATTCACAGCCAGACCAAGATTGAATTAGAGGCGTTTGTGCATGGCGCGCTTTGCGTTGCCTACTCCGGACAATGTTTGACCAGCGAATCGCTGGGGGGGCGAAGCGCGAATCGCGGGCAATGTGCGCAGGCCTGCCGGTTGCCGTACGATTTGATTTGTGATGGTCAGGACGTCAATCTGGACCAAGTCAAATACCTGCTCAGCCCCCAGGACTTGGCGGCTTACGCTTTGGTGCCGGAACTGATCGAAGCTGGCATCCGTTGTCTGAAGATCGAAGGCCGGCTGAAGACTCCAGAATACGTTGCCAATATCACGCGTCATTATCGTCGTGCGATTGATGCAGCGATGGGGGGCCGATCTGTTGAATTCACGCCGCAGGACGTGACCGAAATGGAGCTGTCGTTTTCGCGAGGTTTCTCGCCGGGATGGCTCAACGGTTGCGATCATAAGATGTTGGTGCCCGGACTAAGTTCGGCCAAACGGGGTGTGCGACTGGGAAAGGTCGTCTCGGTACGTGGGCCACGGGTGCGCGTGACATTGCTTGACGAAGTGTTGCCCGGCGATGGCGTCGTCTTCGCAGGTGATCGTGAACTTGGCCAAGAACAGGGTGGGCGTGTGTACGAAGTCTTCGGCGCGGGCCGGGAAGTCGAACTGACATTCGGGCGCGACGCGGTCGTCCTGTCTCAACTGCATCCTGGGCAGGAGATCTGGAAAACCGACGACCCGCGCCTGACCGCCCGGCTCCGCAAGAGTTATTCGGGCGTCAAGCCGCAACGCCGCGTCCCGGTGGAGTTCGAAGTCCGGGCCGTGGTGGATCAACCGTTGCGGATCGTGGGACGTGCGGCAAACGGCGCGTCCTGTGCCGTGGAATCGGCCGAACCACTCGCCGCCGCGACCCGTCATCCGTTGACGGACGAGGTGCTCGAAAAACAACTCGGGCGGCTGGGTGCAACCGTGTATGAACTGAAGCAAATCAGCACGGAGATTGTGGGGCAACCGATGGTGCCGCTGAGCGTGCTGGGTGGTCTGCGGCGCGAACTGATCGTGCAGTTGACGGAGTCCGCGCAGGCCCGTCCGGCGCGGCGGATTCAGGCAGACGCCCTGGATCGACTGCGTATTGCGCCACGGCCCGCCGACAGCGATCGTGAATCGCGACAACTGGCGCCGCCTCAGCTGCGCGTGCTTTGCCGTTCACTGGGTCAGCTTGACGAGGTGATCGGCAACGACGTCGACCGTGTCATGGTCGACTTCCAGGATATACGTGAATATCGTGGTGCCGTAACGCGAGCCAGGCAAGCGGGAGTGGAGATCTATCTGGCCACGCCCCGGATTCAGAAGCCGGACGAGATCGGGATTTTTCGCGTGCTCGCCAAACGCGGTGCGGATGGATTCCTGGTACGCAACCTCGCAGGTCTGCGGTTTTGTCAGGACCAGCAGATTCCGTTCGTATGCGATTTCTCATTGAACGCTGCCAATCCGTTGACGATCGACTATTTGCAGCAATGTGGCGCGCAGCGCGTGACCGTTTCGTACGATTTGAATCGCGAGCAACTTATGGAAGTGGTTGCCGCCGTTCCCGCATCGTGGTTGGAAGTGGTAATTCACCAGCATATGCCGATGTTCCATATGGAGCATTGTGTGTTTTGTGCGGTCCTCTCGCCGGGGACAAACAAGACGAACTGCGGCCGGCCGTGCGATGTGCACGCGGTCGAAATGCGTGATCGGATTGGGATGGAGCACCCGCTGACGGCCGATGTCGGCTGCCGTAATACGCTCTTCAACGCCGTTCCACAGAGCGCCGCCGAAGCGGTCCCCGCGCTGCTGGCGCGGGGCTTGCGTGATTTTCGCATCGAACTGCTGCGCGACGCAGGTGGCGAACTCCGCGACCTGATTCGCGTGTACCGCGCGTTACTGGACGGCCGCATCGCTGGAAAACAGGTTTGGCAGCGGTTGAACGCCGCCAATCGTGTCGGCGTAACACGGGGAACACTGGAAGAACGGCGCAACCCCTTGGCAATCTTGTAAACATCCGGCGATTCTGTGAATGCCGCCGGCTGCTCAGGATGGGACGCGTTGCCAAGGGCACGCTGGACGGCGCCCGCCAACCAGGTTTCAAGGAAGTTACCGCGTTGGTAGCCTGTTTCGAAGGGACCCGCGCGCCGACTGCCTACGCCAGAATGTCCCGCACCACCTGGCCTTCATCCGACGGGCCGATCAAGCGGTTGTTGAGCCCCTGAAACGGAATGCTAAACCGGTGTGGGTCGAGCCCAACCAGGTGCAGGATCGTTGCCTGGAGGTCACGAATGCCGACCGGATTCTCCGCGATATGGTACCCGATGTCGTCGGTCGAACCGTAAGCCAATCCCGGCTTGATTCCTCCGCCGGCCATCCAGATCGTGAATGCCTCGGGATGATGGTCACGCCCAATGAATCCCTTCTTGAGTTTCGTGTTGACGTTGTTTTGCATCATCGGGGTTCGGCCGAACTCGCCGCCCCACACGATCAAGGTCGAATCCAGGAGGCCGCGCTGCTTCAAATCCGCCACCAAGCCGGCGACAGCCCGGTCAATCTGCCGACACTTGATCGGCAACGTCTCGTCGCATGACTCGCCCGGTGAACTGCCGTGGTGGTCCCAGCCCCAATCGTACAGCTGCACGAAACGCACGCCCTTCTCAACCAACCTCCGGGCCAGCAGGCAGTTGTTGGCGAACGTTGGGTCGTCCCCTTTATAAAGCGGACGCGGATCGTCGGCCGACTCGGCATCGGACGCGTACCCCGGCTGTGCTCCATACAGTTCGAGGATGTGGGCCGGCTCCCGAGAAATGTCCATCACCTCGGGCACCGTCGCTTGCATCCGATAGGCCAATTCGTATTGTGCGATCCGCGTCAACGTTTCGTCGTCGCCGACGGACTGATGTTGGAATTGATTCAAGTCACGCATGGCGTCCAGCGTCGCGCGGCGCAGACCGCGATTCATGCCGCGGGGATTGGACAGATAGAGGACCGGATCCCCGGTCGTGCGGCATTGCACGCCTTGGTAGACCGTCGGTAAGAATCCCGTGCCCCACAGCGACTTGCCGGCGCTGGGCGTTTTGCCACCGGAGGCGAGGACGACGAAGCCCGGCAGATCACGATTCTCGCTGCCGAGGCCATACGTTACCCACGAACCCATCGACGGATTGCCTAAACGGGGCTGACCCGTGTGGAGCAGCAGTTGTGCCGGCGAGTGGTTGAACTGATCGGTATGCACCGTCCGAATCACGCAGACGTCGTCGACGATCGACGCCAGTCCCGGCAGAAGTTCGCTGATCCATTGCCCCGACTGGCCATGTTGGCCGTACTTGAACAGCGGACCCAACATCTTCGGCACGCCCTTGATGAACGCGAACTGCTTGCCTTGCAGATATTCCTGAGGGCAATCTTCGCCGTTGAATTTGGTCAGCGCCGGCTTGTGTTCGAACAAATCGATCTGCGACGGCGATCCTGCCATGTGCAGGTAAATCACGGCCTTGGCCTGGGCAGGATGCATCGGCGGCTTGGGCAGCAGGTTGTTCACAGGTCGCGCGTCGGTTCCCGCGGCGTCGTCGGCCAGCAGCGCGCCCAGCGCCATCGCGCCGATCCCCATTCCTGCCGTGCTGCAGAACTGGCGCCGTGTGACGGCCTCGAGGTGTTTCAACACTGGTGTCATGGCCTAGTTTCGCATGAGGGTTTCATCAAGGTTGAGCAATACGTTGGCGAACACCGTCCAGGCAGCCAGTTCGATGGGATCGGCGTTGTCATCGGGCGGGAAGTTGGCACTGGCCAACAGCGCATTGGCCGCCGCCGTGTCGTTGTGAAAATGGGTCCGCGCGGTTGCGATCAACTGCGCCAGGCGATTGGCTTCAGCGTCGCCCGGCGGGCGGATGAGAACACGTTGAAACCCGCGGGTCACCCGCTCGCGAACATCGGTCGCCGGTTGCTCGACGATCCGCCGGGCCAGCGCCCCAGCGGCCTCGACGTAGACCGGATCGTTCATGATGACCAGGGCCTGCAACGGGGTGTTGGTTCGCACGCGGCGAAGCACACAGGTTTCGCGGGAGTTGACATCGAACGTCGTCATCGCCGGGTAAGGACTGGTCCGCCGCCAGAAAGTGTAGAGCGCCCGGCGGTAGCGATCGTCGCCCGCGCTGGTTTCCCAACGCAGCTTGCTGTACGTTGTCCGCCAAATTCCAGGTGGCTGCGGCGGCATGACCGACGGGCCGCCGATCTTCGCAGCAAGCAATCCGGATGCCGCGAGTGCCTGGTCGCGCAGCGTTTCCGCCGGCAACCGAAACCGTGGCGATCGGCCCAGCAAACGGTTCGCCGGGTCGATCTCTTTTGCAGCAGGCGAAACATGCGACGACTGACGATAGGTGGCGGACATGACCATCGTCTTGCACAGCCGCTTCATGGACCAGCCGAGCGAATCACGGAACTCGATGGCGAGCCAGTCGAGCAACTGCGGGTGTGACGGCGGTAGGCCTTGGGTGCCGAAGTCCTCTTCCGTTTCGACCAGCCCAATTCCAAAGATCCGGGCCCAGAACCGGTTAACCGCAACGCGGCCGGTCAGTGGGTTCTCCGGCTGTGTCAACCACCTGGCGACGGCCAGCCGATTCAGGGGCACGTCAGCGGGGAGGGCCCCAAATGCGGTTGGCACACCCGCCTGAACCGCTTCGCCCGGCTCACGAAAATTACCCCGCACGTGGATGTGCGTCGGACGGGCGCGGCTGGAAGGAAGTTCTCGTAGAATCGGCGTCTGGGTGATCTGTTTTTCAAGCGTGGTAAGTTCGGCCTCGAGTTTCGCAAGCCGATTTTCCGTTGCTTGCGTCTCCGGATAGACCTTGCGGAATTCGTCGTCAAGCTCCTGCTGTTGGGCTGAAGTCCGCTGGTCGGCCGGAATCGCAGCGAACTCGGATGCCACACCCAGTTGGGCCACTAACTTCGCCGGCTCACTGGCCGTTACGGAAACTCGAAAGCGGCCCAGCACCAGGCTACCGCCGTAGTGCTGAGCGATCGAAATCCGCAGTTTCGTGTCTGGTTCGATTGGCAGCGGCTCTGCCAATTCAAACACCGCGACATGCGGCTTGCCCTGTTGCGGTGAGATGGCCCAGCCGGACTTGGAATCGCCGTCAATGGCGCCTGCGACGTCCCAGTTCTTCTGAGAAAAGTCCGCGCGGGCGTTGGTCAGCTTGGTCGAGTTTGTGCCGGCGCCAGCGCTCGAAGCGGTTTCGTCTTCGTCGGCGTCGGGTGGCTGCACTGCCAGGTTGAATTCGTTGACGACAAAGTTCGGGTCCGACCTGCTGCGCCCCGGTCCCTGTTTCGCCATCGACGCGTCGGTTAACGCTTCCAATCGAATGGCGGTGATGCGGGGCAAGGAGGTGGTCGCGATGACCGTGTAGTCGTCCGTCGCGGGTGCCGGTCCGGTCGCGAGAATGGAGTGATCCTCCTGAGAGGTCAACATGGCATGACCCGCGGAGACGGCGGATTCGACGCGCAACGGTGACCACGGGCTGTGCTGGGCGATCTCCCGCTCCCAACGGGTCCGTGCGGCGACGAACTCTGGCGTCACCTGCTGGTATTCTGCACGCAACGTCGCCAGCGCCTCGCGAAGTTCGCGTTGGCGGGCAGCTTCCGCCAAAGTCGGAGTGGCGATCCGCGGCGCGTCGTCGGGACGATCGGCATCTTCCGTCTGATTGAAAAACGCGAAGAAGCGGTAGTATTCGCTTTGCGTAATCGGGTCGTACTTATGCGAATGGCACTTGGCGCAACCCATCGTCAGACCCATCCAAACTTGGACCGTCGTATCAACGCGATCCTTGACGGCCGCCACGCGAAACTCTTCGTTGTCCGTCCCACCTTCGCTGTTGGTCAACGTGTTGCGATGGAACGCCGTCGCCAGTAACTGGTCCGTGGTGGGGTCGGGTAGTAGATCGCCCGCTAACTGTTCGATGGTGAATTGATCATACGGCATGTCCGCGTTCAGGGCGTCGATGACCCAGTCACGATAGCGCCAAATGTTACGGGGCTGATCCTTTTCATATCCCGTCGTATCGGCATACCGCGCCAAGTCGAGCCACATGCGGGCCCAATGTTCCCCGAAGCGGTTCGAATTCAGCAGTCGATCCACCAACGATTCATACGCGTCCGCCGATTGGTCCGCGACAAATGCTTCGGCTTCGGCCACCGTCGGCGGGATTCCGGTCAGGTCGAGTGCCAGGCGACGAATCAAGGTGTGGCGGTCGGCCTCCGGGTTTGGTTGCAGCCCGGCCGCTTCCAGTCTCGCGAGGATAAATGTGTCGAGCGGAGTTTTCGGCCAGTCGTGTTGCTCGACGACTGGTTGTGCAGGACGTGACGGCTTGTCGAAGGCCCAATGTCGAGGGAACTGAGCGCCGGTGTCGATCCACTGGCCGATCAATTGAATTTGCTGCGGGGTCAATGCGTGACCCGAATCGAGCGGCGGCATCCGCAAGTCGGGATCCTCAGTTGTGATGCGGCGATAGAGTTCGCTGGTGGCACGATGACCCGGTGTGATCGCGCGGCGTCCATCGCGCATGGCCACCGCTGCGTCGCGCAGGTCGAGCCGCAAGTCCGCCTCGCGACTGGCTTCGTCCGGGCCATGACAGGCGTAGCAACTGCCCGAGAG
>JAUIHJ010000862.1 GCA_030432015.1 bacterium | reverse complement strand
TCCCCCGCTGCTCCAGATCGCTGATCAAAGCAGCCAGAGCCTGATCGAGTTGATCGATCATGATGTGCTGGTTCAATTGGCCATCGTTGTGCGTATCCCATCCGGTGCCGTTGATGAAGTTCAGGTTGAACGAGACTTCGACAAAACGGACGCCCGACTCGATGAGCCTTCGTGCCAACAGGCACCGCTGCCCGAATTCCCCGCCGTACTGCTGCCGCAACGAATCCGCTTCGCTCTTGAGGTCAAAGACACTCATGAACTTCGGCCCGGCCAGCTTGAATCCCGCCTGACTGGTGGCGACGTAGTCCGCAATTTTCTGGTCGCCCACATTCTGCCGCAGATAGGCTTCGCGTAACTTTCCCAGCACCTGCTCTCGGCGCTGTTGGCGGGGTGTCTGGACGTCGGCGGGTCGTGTCAGGCCGGCGGGCCCGGATTCCGTCTCTGTGAGATAAATATAACCGTGTTGTGCACCGAGAAAGCCAGGACCGCGGCTGGCGCTGGGGTAGCCCATAACGACATAGGCCGGGACTCCTTCGCCCACCGCACCCAGTTCGTGCGCGACCACCGACCCGATCGACGGATAGATGGTGGTCCCAGTTGGCGGTCGACCGGTGTGTACCCGATTTACGGCCGCTGCGTGTTCGTCAATCACGTCGTGATGCACCGACCGCATCAGTACCGTGCGGTCCAGCAGCGGTGCCATGCGGCGCAGATGCTGGCAGACCTGCACACCCTCGATGGCGGTTGGAATTGGATCATAGTATGAGCCGGCCCGTTTGGCCCGCGGATCGCCCTTACGTTTGGGATCCCAGGTATCGATGTGGCAAGCGCCGCCGCCCAGCCAGATAAAGATGCAGTTCTCGGCGGTTGCGGACGGCGGGGGAGGCGTGGCGGCGGCTTCGTCTTCCGCACACAGATCCCAGCGTCCCGCGCTGCCGGGTACCAGGAGACCACCGGCGGCGAGGGCCGACCCGGCAGCCGCCTGTTGGAGAAATCTTCGACGCGACGGGGTTTTCTTCATGGCAGCACACGATCGGTTCAGGGAAGAAACGCAAATTCAGGCGAATTGATCAGCGACCAGATTGCATCTTCCGCCCGCTGTCGCCAGTCAGCGGTCAGGCGTTGGGTCGGTAGGTCGCCAGCTTGCACGGCGCGCTGCATCTCCTGCTTGATCTGGGTCGCTTCGGCACTTAAGTGATTCGACCAGGAGACCGGGTTGTAAACGCGAGTGCGTTGGCGGATCGGCTGTCCCGCCACGACACGCGACTCGTAGCCGTCCGCCAGCAACGCAACCAGCAGAGCGGCTTCTTCGTCGGACGGTCTCCGTGTCAGGATCTGCAGGAAGATACGCTCGACGAACTGCTCGACCGGCTGTGGTTGCAGACACAGGGCGGTGATCGCATGATCATCGGACAAACACACCGCGCGTCGGCCGACGACGCCGTTGGCCAAGGTCAGCGGCTGCAACATCGTGGGCACTTCGTCGCGCACCGAAATGGGATTCGGTCGCGCGTCCCGCCACCCGTAGGCCATCAACAGGTCGATCATGCTTTGTGCCATCGGCAAGGCGAGTGCCGGCCGATCCCGTTCATTGGATAACGACGTAAACTGCCACGCGCGCTCCGGAACGCCCAAATTCAAGAACGTGCTCGAGGGTCGTCGGCCTTCCGGGTCAAGCGTCAACGACTCGGCATCCATCGGTTTGCGACTGACGGTAAACAGCGAGTCGACAAGTTGTTCGGCAGACATTCTGCGGCGGATCGGCCCCGAGATCGACGTCAGGTTGCTGTCGGCGGCTGGTGTCCGTGGCCGGCACTGATACACATAAGAATTCAAAATCAGCCGCGCAAGTTGCTTGACATCGTAACCCTGTAGAACGAAATCGCGTGCCATGAAGTCGAGCAATTCCGAATGGACCACCGAATGCGAATCGGATTCCCAATCGTCGACCGGCTCCACCAACCCACGGCCCAGGTAACGCTGCCAAAGTCGATTGGCGATAACCTTGGCGAAACGCTCATTGTGCGGCGAAGTGATGCTCGCGGCCAATCGTTCGCGGTGGTCCTGTTCATCGTTTAGCACCTTGGGGGGCAGTTCCGGTGCAAGGTAGGCGAATGGCCAAATCGGG
>JAUIHJ010000195.1 GCA_030432015.1 bacterium | reverse complement strand
GCTCGAAATGCTTCGCCCGCGACTCGGTATCGGCTACCGGTTGGTCTTCGCGAGGCAGGAGCGGTTCGAAGAAGGCCCGCAAAGCGTAGTAATCGCGCTGTAGCAGGGGATCGAACTTGTGATCGTGACAGCGGGCACACTTCACACCTTGAGCAAGAAACACGTCGGCTGCTGTTTCGGTGACGTCGTTGATGATCTGTGCCCATTGGCCTTCGACGTCGCGCTGATTGTATTCGTAAATCCAGTGTCGCAGGTACATCGTGCCAACCAGCGCATCCCGGTTTCCCGGATCGACTTCATCGCCGGCAAGCTGTTCCAGCACAAACCGATCATACGGCTTGTCATCATTAAAGGACTGGATGACATAATCGCGGTAGTGGTGTGCTTCGGGGCGCGCGTGATCGGCGTTGTAGCCATCTGAATCCGCATAGCGAACCAGATCCAACCAAAACCGCGCCTGATTCTCGCCGTAAGCGAAATCGTCGAGAAGTTCGTCGACGAGCGTTTCATACCAGCCTGGTTCGCCTGGAGCCGATACGGGTAACCCGGCGTGTAAGCGAGCGATGGAGTCTTGTCCTTCGCTTTCGTTTCGGGCCGTAACGGGTGTCGGTGACGCCTGAATCGAATCCGTGACTTCCCGCGTCGGGGGCAAGCCGGTGACCGCAAAGTGAACACGGCGCGCGAGTTTGTTCGCATCCGCTTCTTTGGACGGGGAGAACCCTTCGCGTCTTAGGCGATCGAAAATAAACCTGTCAATCTCATTGCGGCACCAGCCGTTGTCTGTCACATCCGGCACGGCGGGATTCGCAATCGGTTGATAACACCACCAATCGCGATCCCCGTCGGTGATCTTCGGAGTTGGCTTCAGCACCAGTCCTTGCGGCCATGACGAGCCAGCCTTGATCCATGCGGCAACGCCATCGACGACTTGCTCTTCCAATTGGCCGGTCGGCGGCATCTCGAACGATTCGTATCGCAATGCCTCGATCAACAGGCTCTCGCCCGGCTTTCCCGGCACGATCGCCGGACCGGATTCTCCACCTTCGAGCAGGCTTTCCAATGAAGTCAGGCGCAGCCCGCCTTCCTGTTTTGTATCGCCGTGACATTTAATGCACTGAGTCACCAGCGTGGGCCGCACGTGGTTCTCGAACAAGTCTCGCTGCTGCGGCGGCGATGTTTCGCCGGCCACGACGGAAAGACCACTCGCGAGCAGTGACGCTGTCAGAAGAAGGGCAGGGACGGATTGCCGCGGTAAACACCCTATGCAGGAGCGTAGACGCCGGATTTGCCGCAACGCCCTTCTTCGCTGACGCGTTGTGTTGCCATCCGCTCGAGTACGGTGCCGTCCAGCTAAATGCATTTTCATTTCATCTCCGGCAGGCCGGCGATGAACACGGGGTCAACGTGGTGCCCGTCGTCCAACGCGTCCTGAATAAATAATCCTTCGATTGCGTCACCTCTAGCATAACCCAGATCGGACAGGTCGATCCCGACGGCCAGCCCGCGAAATTTAATACTCTGATTTTGCGACGAATAGCCGCCCGCATCCAGCTGGCCGAGCGATCTCACCGTGCCGGCAAAGAAATGGACGAAAAAGTTCGTCAAGTCCAACGCTTCAGGTGACTCCATGGTGAGGTCGTATTTACGAATCGTGTGCGACTTTAGCCCGTCGTGAAACACCAGCGGACTGACGTGAAACGCATCCCCGTCGGATGGATTGACGAACGTTTGCAGATCAAAGAATACAACATCCGCACCGGGGCCATTGACGACCGGACGCTCGAATCGAATTGCCATACCGGGCGTTCCACCATCCACTTCCAGCACGGGATCCGCGGTAAGCGGCTCGAGGCTGCCGTCCGGATTGATCACACCGGTGACAAGACTGCGATCCGACGACCACTCGGCCCGCGACGTCGGCGGCGTCGCGCCGCCACAAAGGAACGCGCGAGGTTCTGCTGCTTTGAACCAAGTAACCCGAGCGGCAATCAACGCGTCGATGGGAACTTTGATAACCTTGCCTCCGCGCTGCACGGTAACACTTTCCAGTTTCTCCGCGCCGCCGTCGACGGCCGTCGTCGCCTCGTACGAGATCACGCGATCGGGTAACGCACGTCGATAAACACTGGCATCAAAAGTGACGGTGTCGACAGCCAGTGTTCCCGTATCAACAAATTTCCTCGCCTGGCCGTTGGTGAGTCGCTCGTAGGACGAATTGTCATTTGTTTTCAGGGCAATGTCGGACGGCTTGGCAGTCTGTCCTACATCATAAACGTCCGCTGCACCTTCAATGACGTGCACTTCAGTGTCGCTTGTTTCACCAACACTTACGGTGAACCGAGTACCGCGATCAATGACGCGAGTGACCGGCGTCTCGACACGAAAACCCTCGGCACCATCCGGAGCATGCACCGAACAGCGGCCGACGTCCAACGCCAGGCTTTCGCTGGATGTCACGCGAAACACGGCAGGGCCTTCAAGAATCGCCGATGCTCCAGCTGGAAACGCCAGTTCGATCAGCCCGCTCATCAACACATATTCTCGCCCTGTCGCCAGCAGCGAACCGACGGGCGGCGACAACTCCCCAAAAAACTTCGCCTGCGCCACACTGGCCAGCCGCGCGTTCCTCTTTTCTGTTCCCCCGCCCTCATGTTGCGTCTGGTCAATCGCAATCGGTTTCTGTCCATGCGGCCAGAAGGTCAACAGCACGACACTTGCAAGCATCAGCGCCGCCGCAATCCACATCCGGTTGGGATTTACACGACGCTTGTTCGGCGCGCGCTGCGGCACGCCGTTCGCCCGTTCTACCTGCGACATGACATGGCTGACAAACGCATCTTGACTCTCGGGCAACTGTGACATGGTCTGGCGAATGAACTCATCCTGCCGAGCCGGTTGCTCTGCCACCACCAGGCCCAGCAGGCGGTGTGTTTGAAGCAAGTCGGCGGCCCGCTTGACCAGATCCTCATCCGCCGTCAGTAAGTCGCGAAGTTCCTCAACTCCATGGTCCTCAAGTTCCCCTTCGAGGTAGTCCGTCCACAACTCGGCAAAACGATCCTGTGTGCTCATGGTGAACTTCCGCCAGGGGCTGCCATTCTGGTTTCGATACACTGTTGAAGTGTCTGCCTAATCTTCCAAAGTTGCTTCTTGACCGCTGGCAACGACCGTCCGCTGCGCGTGGCCATTTCGTCCAGGGGAATTCCTTCGTCGTAGCGCCACGTCACAAAGCGACGCAGATGATCGCCTAACGTGTCCAAACAGCGGTGCAAATGTTCGAGGCGGGTCGTCCACATTTCCGATGATTCGTCGCAGCGGCGATCCAGTTCCCGCTGCAGCAGCTCCGGCCCGTAACGAGCGTGATAGTCGGCGATCCGCCGAAGTCGAGTCGTCTCGGTCCGCAGCTGGTACCGCGCGATCGTAAACAGCCATGCGCCAAAATTGGTTCCTGGCTGGTATTCATGCAACCGCGAAAACGCGGCCACGAAGCTGCGTTGGGCAATCTCATCCCCATCAACGCCGAGCGGGACATGAGCCGCCAGCCACGCCCGCAAAGGCCGCTCGAATCGGCGCAACACCACTTCAAACGCGGCCGTTTCGCCGCGTGAAACACGCTGTAACGCATCGTCGATCAGCGAATCATTATATGGAGGATCATCGGCCATACCATTGTATATGGCAGCAGAACGGACAAAGTTACCCCAGTCCGAGAAAGTTCTGCGGGACCGACCAGGGATCCGACCGGCGCCGACGTCTTGCGTGTGTGACTCGCCAGCGATGGGCGATTTGCCGGGGAATCCGCCTCAATGATCCTGCCGAAACTCGCAATTCGTAGGTGTCCCCGGCAACGACGCCCTGCCGATAAGCTGGCATGCCGCCGAGGTTCTGGCCGATGACTTTGGAACCATCAGCAGCGCCGTCGAATCAAGACGGTCGCATCCATGAACGATTGAACTGCGATCCGGTTCGCGGGGCCGATTCCGAGGATGATCGGGCCGAAGGGACCGACTGCGGAAGACGGTTGGTTGGTGAGGGCTGGCCAGCCAAGAGCATTGCCCTGCGGGTGCCGAAGCGCGGTCCTGCCGGTAGAAATGCGGCGCTCAGCAAGTACGACGCAATCGTGACGAAGAGGAGCAGCGCATACATTGCGGTCGTGACGACACGAAGTGCCAGTCCGAAGTGCCAGTCCGAAGTGCCAATCCGAAGTGCCAGTCCAGTGCTACCGAGCAACGGTGCGCACTTGCCGGTCGGCGCGAGGCCAAGTCCCGTCGCCGATGCGCAGCACCCGGAGGCCAGCCGCTCAGTCTGGCCCGCTGCTGACACGGTTGACGGTGTTAGTCAAGAACGCCGCCGTAACCTGTGACAAATTCAATGGTTACGACGTCGCGTGTGTCAGAAAGCGGAGGGCACGGGACTCGAACCCGCAACCCCTTGCGGGGCGCCGCATTTCGAATGCGGTTGCTAGCCATTCGCCTACCCTCCGAGGGCTTTCCATGTTAACTCGCCCGGTAGGATCGAGGCAAGGTGGCATTCGCGGCGTCGGATATCATGCTTCCAGGTCGACGGCGAGCGTGACGATGGAAACGCGGGTGGCACCGTGATTTGTTCCGTGATTTGCTGTACCGGCTACGCATAATCAGCGTATCCTGCGAAACTCGCACCGGGCGTGCGCCGTTCGTAGCGAGCAGCATCGTTGCGCCCAATGTGTTGGTTGACGCGAATGCCGGTCATGTGATCCCGGCCATAGATAATGTACGTTGCGAATCACTTCGCAGTCGATGTCTCTCTCTGCGGCGCTTCATGCAAGTGAAGAGGAGGTGTGGTTCACGTCGCGACGGCTGGATGGACTCGCCAGGCAACGGAGCGTAATGATGCGCGCAACAAGGATTCGACAGCATGCCCAAAAACACCTTTCGAGTGGTCACACGCGGTAAGGATGGATCCATCAGAATTCGAGACTATGACAACCACGAGCCGTTGCTCAAATCCCACGCCCAGATCGGGATCGATGACAGCAGTACCAATCTCGCCCTCCGGGGGCTCCCTGTGTTTCGCGGCTTGATCGGCCCGATGCCGGAAGAAAAAGGGATTGTCCGCTACGAGACGCCCGACGTGTTCGAATCGCTCACCAAGGAATGGGCCGTTGCCAAAACCCCACGCCGAACTCGCCGCCGAACGCAGAAACCGGCAGCGAGCCAACCCGTGGAAACGGTTAGCTGACCACCGTCGTCGGCCAATGCGAGCGCGGGTGCTTGCGTAGTGCTGACAGGTGATCGTCGAAAGCTGACATTGGGCGGCTAACACCTCTCCCCGAGATGCGGGAACGATGCCGGGGAGAGGTGCGGTTCTTGGCGCTGGTTACCAGACCGGTGCTCAGCGGGTCCAGCTCGGGTCCTGGCAACGATCCAACCGACCCTGCTATCATGTTGCGAGGTTTGTTCCCCTTGATTGGTTGATTGGCGAAGACATGCTGGACGAAGAATCTGTGCGCCGGCTCCGCTGTCCCGTTTCCCTGCGACCATTAAAAATGGCGGACGCGGCGCTGTTGGAACGGGTCAACCGGACCATCGTCGAGCGCGGATTGCCGACGCGGGGTGGACCGATCCACAAAGCGCCGCTGGAGGGCGGACTGGTGACAGAGGATTTGTGTTACCTTTACCCGATCCAAGGTGGCATCGTTGGCATGTTGGCCGATCAGGCCATCGAGTTGGCACCGCTGGACGACGCGTCGACGTAGTCTGGCCGCGTCTGGGAATTGTGCGCCCGCAACCGTTATGCTCCGGCAAGGCGAGAGATCCGATGACCGAAAAGACGATCTTTAAACGTATCATCGATGGCGAAATTCCGGCCGACGTCGTCTTCGAAGACGAGCACTGCCTGGCGTTTCGCGATGTCAACCCGCAGGCGCCGACGCACGTGCTGGTGATCCCGAAAAAGGAAATCGCCTCGCTGGATGCGGTGGCCGACGAGGATGCACCCTTGATGGGACATTTGCACCGGGTGATTCGCGATCTGGCGCGCACGTTGAAATTGGAAGAGGGTTATCGCGTGGTGGTCAACTGTGGCCCGAATGGTGGGCAGACGGTCGACCACTTGCACTTTCATTTGCTGGGGGGCAGGCCGCTGTCCTGGCCGCCTGGATAATCGTCGTGACGACGTCCCCGCGGACGCTCCCGCGGTTTCAGCAGCCAGCGGTCGTGGACAACGTGAATCGCGGAACTGCAAGACGCGCCAGCGATCGCGCGACGGCAACCAGGCTGGAGCGGACGTCGTTACCGCCGGGTGCGTTTGAACGGTAGTTCGGGAAAACGCAGTTTGGGCAGTCGGTCCCATCCTGACGGCGCGACGCTGGCAGGGGGCGTCTGCGGCGGCGGATTGTTGCGTAACCGGGGCGGTAATTCCGCGACCAGGGCGGCTTCGGGCGGGGGGACGTGCTCCAGCAGAAAGCGGGGCCAATAGCCGTGCAGGTAACGTTGGCATTCCGACAACTTGCCACGTTCCAGACGCGACTTGACGATCGCGACGTTCTTCTGCAATTCGTTCTGTTCATTGGTCGAAAAGTACGTGTCGAACACACGCACCTCATCGATCCAGACCTCGCCGGCCCCCATCAGATCGAACCCGATGGAAACCTCGGTGGCACCCTCCAGCGACCGATCATCGACCTGGTAGACGAAAGGTTTTTGCAGTTGCCACTGCTGCGGAAGTGGCTCGGCGTGCTCACCGGTCGGGCGTCGCGTGTGATTTTCCGGATTGAATTCGACGTCGACGCCGAGCGGCACGGGAATGTAAAGATGTGGCGTTCCTTCGGCCAGCAAGTCGATACCAATGCGAAAGGGCGGCTGTCGACTGGCATCTCGCGTTCGTATCAAGGCCTGTATCGCGAACCGACCCGTTTTGGGGATCTTGAATTTCTTGCTGCGGACCCAGCCAAACGTATCGTCGGAAGTGACTTTCATGTACAGCGACCCGTGACCGCGTGCAGGCAGGGCTGTGTCCGTCCGAACCTCGACACCCGGCCACTTCGAATGCTCCCATCCTGGTGTGGTGCCATCGACGGTGGGTTGCTCGAAGTCGGTATTCTGCAGTCCTTCCAAGGGTACGGGATCCTGCAAGACATGGATTCGATTGTTGACATCTTGGACCAGCTTCAGCAGTTCATTGCTCATCTCCGAGCTGGAGTCGACGGACCAATCGATCACCTTGGTGGCCGCGCCTTCGATCAGTACGGCCTGCAGGTCATAGGGGCCTAGCGTCACGGCCCAGTGGTTGCCATTGGATGGCGGCAGCAAGGCGGTTGAGGTTCCACCGAGCGGAATGGGGGTGACCGGGCGATCCAGTTCGACGCTGATCGAGATCGGCCATGGCGAGTCGTTGACCGCGTAGACAAACGTCCCTTGACGATCGTGGGCCTGCCGGATGACCACGGGGGTCGCATCCGTTGCCGAAACCGATGACGCAACGGACTCAAACGGTACCGCTGGCAAGTCGCGATAAACATTCAGGAAGTTGCGGAAGCTATCTTCCTGGCCGAGCGGAATGGCCGCTCCGCCCTCGACAATTACCTGGGCGTCCAGCCGCGCCAGGCTGTTCGTCATGCGGGACCGGTTGTGAAGACCCGTCGGCGAGAAGTGGGATTCAAACCGGGTTCTCGACTGCGCTTCCCCGAATGGACTGACGGCTTCAAACTCAGGTACGCGTAGCGGTTGCGATTCGTGAAAATTCAGCGCGCCGACGGTTTCCGCGGAGGCAAAGAAATCGTCAACCTCGGAGGCTTCATTCACATTGACATTCACGGCCTGCGAGGCCAGGGAAACAAGTGGCGCCTGGCGACGTCCTCGCAGCACGACGATATTTGCGTCGCTGGCGAATTGCGCCGGCTCAAGGCCGTGGCGTTGCATGGCCTGCGAGAACTCGCCCCGATGCGGCAATCGCGGACGCATTTCTTCGCGAATGGGTTGGCTTTGCAAGAGTTCACCGGTGGCCAGGTATAGATTCGAATCCGGGCGGCGATCGGTCAGGTCATTTTGGATATCACGGTACAGTTTGGCGAGGACCTTGCTCCGCCATTGCAGCCAGGCCTCACGACCGCTGCCGCTCAGCGTTTTTGAACGTTCGGCAAACCTGTTGGGCCCGGACGTCGGGAGCTGGACGTTCGTTTCGGCAGCGAAGCGCGCCATGGTTGTGTCGTCCAATCCCCAGTTCTGGTCGGGCAAGTGGGTATACGTATTGGGACCCAGTTGGACGCACAATCCGCCAAACGACGGATGATGCGCATAGCGGCTCGTCAATTCCGCCAGCACCCGTCTCATGGCATCTTGCACTCGGGGGTCCAGCGGGTTGTAGTAGGGTGCCAACCCCTGCCGCGCGCGGTGGCGCGCCAGGTGATTCACGCCGTTGTAATCAACCTCCAACAGGTCGATCCCGGCACCGTCGGCGCCACTGGTCGACAGGCGGTACTCCAATTCCGGCAACGGGGTTGCGAAGTGAACCGCCGGAACCAGCTTCAGACCCTGACGGTCGAACTGGCGAAACAGCATTTCCAGCACATCTTTGCGGACGGGATCTTGGCCCGTGAAGAAGAGCCCGCCATTGTCGTAACGCAACGTGGGGTCTAACAGTTGGCTGGGATAGATCGAACTTCCGTCGCGAGCCACAGAGATGATGGCCGCATTGTATCCAACATGCCTCAGATACTCGGTCAGCCGACGTCCACCAGCGAAAAACTTCTCCCAATTATCGAGCGACCTTCCGGTCGCCTCGTCCAGGCCCGACGGTGCGTTGAAGTTTTCCGGGAAGAAGGGCTTGTCGTAATAGGCCGCCACCAACCGGTTGCCGGGGGTGTAGGTCGATGCCGGCGGTAACACGCGGGGACCGGAAGAAACGCGAATCTCGCCAAAGATCGCGGTCCCTTCGTCGCGTCGATTTGTCAGCAAAAGCAGCGGCGAAGTGGTCCGCGGCCAGAAGATGATGCGGTGCTTCTCAATGGCCGGCGCCACCTGGCTGGGTTGAGATTGCACGTCGATCCCCGAATTCAAACCGACCGGCAAGACCATGCCGGCCTTGTCCGGTTCGACAATGCTGATCCCCATCGTCTGGTTGATATCGTTGGGGTATTCGATTTCAAGGATGTGTGGCTGGCCAACCTGGGCGACAGGGATTTGCATCGCCCACCACTTGGTGAGTTCGGTTAACTTGACGCCCTGGTGGACGCGGGTGCGAGTATTTTCCTTTCCTAACGGGCCCTGGATGGCGCCGGCGACGCGGGTCAATTGAGGCCAGGTCCAACGGTTCCACCAGGCCGGGTTGGTCAAGTCGACTTTGTTGACCTCTTTCCAGATCGCCGGGCCGGGGGGCGTTGTTGGCACTTGCCGTCTGCCGTCCACGACAACTAGCTGGACACGGCGCTGCAACGCCTTCACGTACCGAGGAAACTTCCATTCATGCAACGTGATGACAAGATCGTAAACGTCTTCGGCCAGCGGCATGGTGACTTGGAGCGGTCCGAATTTTGGCGCCACTCCGTTGGCATCGATTTCGAAGGACGATTCGTCTTCCCAAACCCCTTCACCCGCGTGAATCTGCACCAATTCCACGTGGCATTTGAGCTGCGTCTCGGCCGGATACCCCAGATGCGATGGAACCACCTTAAACGAGAATTCCTCGCCTGGTGAGAAGACGAGTGATTCGCGTTCGAATTCGATCCGCAGGCGATCGCCTGGGGCACGACGCGCAACGACGCGATTCTGCTGGTCGTCGAGCTTTGAGCTGTCAAAAAACGCACGCTGCGAAATGAACTGGCTGAAGGGAAGCTCGATGGTCTGTGGTTGATCTTTGCGATCGGCCGGTGCCAGCGTGATCAGGAGCATGGCCGTGCTGGGACCCTGGACGCGGACGTCCATGCCATCGAACCGAGTTGGCCCGCGTTGCCAGAACTTGAGGGCGCCATCCTGCATGGCCATGGCGCCCGGCGCGTCGGCCGCAAAGCCCAGTCGTTCAGCTTCTGCGATGCGGCCGGCCGAAACGCGGATCGACCCATGCCACTGACGCGGAGTGCCTTCACCCCAGGTAAGCCGCACCCGCACGTCCTGGTCGGCGGCATCGACGCCAGCCGCCAATCTCAGCGCGCAGAACGAAACGCACAGCCCGACAAAGAGCAAGCGTCCCCAGCATGGTGTTGAATATTCGAAAGACACAGCCTCTCCTACCGGACGTCCGTGTCCGATCAGGACGAGCCAAAGCGACTGGTTCGCATTGAAGTCCAAGCCCTCTCGCGAATCCGAGAGGGCGGGGATTATACGCAGGGTCCCGAATTCATCGCCAGACAGATCAGGCCGGTTCGATCAATAATTCGTCGGGAAGCTGGGGGAGGCACGGCAGGCAGGAAGAATTTGCCTCGTCGCGAAAACGATCGAGAGCCGCTGCTAGCTCTGCCACCACGTCCGGACAGCGGCTTCCCAGCGATCATCGGGCTTGGCGTACAGCATTGGGGGCCCGTTCGAGGTTGTGCGGAGATGCCAGATGGGGGTCCGAATGGTGGCCTCGTCCTCTGTGACCGCGACGGCACATCGCTGGTTGGTGAAGTTTTCCGAATCCAGCAAGCTGGCCCCCCACATTTTGTCTGGCCTCGGCAAACCGAACCAATCCTGGAGGGTGGCACAGATGTCGAATGGTTGGGCCAGGTGATGGCACCTTCGCGACGCGAGGTGCTGGTCGGGGTATCGGATCAGCAGCGGAATTTGTACGACCTCGCCAAACAACTTATCGCCACACGCTCCCACTTCGCCGTGCTCTCCCAAGGCGAATCCGCGCGGGGCGGTGAAAATGAGCAGTGTTTCCTCCGCGGTTGGCAATTGGTCGAGCGCTTCGAGAAACGCATCGAGGATCCGATCCAGGGTCGCGACTTCGCCGGCGAGCGCCTGTGACAAGCCCAGCAGTTCGTCAGGGTCGGTATCGTCACCAAGCGGGTAATCTGGCGGGGCGACCATATTGGGTGGCGGCGGATCATCTTCGTCCGCCATCGCCTCCCTCATCGTGTAGGGAGCGTCCCAAGCGGAATTCATGGCATCGGCATGTAGCCAGAGGCAATACGGAGCCGCGCGGCCGGCCAGTTCTTCAATCGCGGCCGCGAACAGGAGGGCGGATCTGGTTTCGTCGATGGTTTGCGCGGTATTCGGCGTCTCGGACCGTGCGAGGCAAGAGCCGGCGGAAAAATCACGCGCCAGCGGATGGCGCACGACGACATCAGAATCTGTCAGCAGGATTGTTTCGATACTGGCGGCGGCTGCCTGCTGGGGGAGTGTCGGCACGGCTTCCGGCGCCTTCACTGCGGCATGCAGGCCTTGCCAATAGGAACGGTAGAGGCGGTTCAGGCAAACCGAGTCGGCGATCGCGTGTTCGAACAGCACCGACTCGCTTGCCAGCCGA
>JAUIHJ010000194.1 GCA_030432015.1 bacterium | reverse complement strand
CTATTTTCCCTGATCCCTCGGCCAGACAAGACGCATCTCGTCTCGACGCTGCCAGCGGATATTGGAATCCCGCTCGACGGCCCTCTGTTTCAACGGACACGACAACGCTTTCACGATAACCTGCAGCGCATGACCGAGATCGCCCGTAACGCCAACATCCCCATCATGCTCTCGACCGTCCCGTCCAATTTAAGGGACATGGCGCCGCTGCAACCGTCGGCGAATTCAGCGACTCTGGCGAAGCTCAAAGCGATCGACAGCCTGCGCTCATATCGCGACTTCGGGCCCGCATTGGCGGCGATACATGCAGCGCGTGAGGATGATCCCGACGACCCACTGCTGGCCTATCGCGAGGGACAATGTCTCGAGCAACTGGGTCGCGCTGGCGATGCGGGTGGCGCCTACACCGCGGCGGCGGATCTGGACGGCTGCCGACTGCGGGCCGCCACGCCGATGCTTGAGGTCGTCAAACAAGTCGCCGACGGATATCCGGACGGCGTCCACTACTGTGATGTCGCGGCCGTGTTGCGATCCCGTTCGCAACTTCCCGTCCCTGGTAGTGATTTCTTTCTCGAACATGTCCACTACAACCTGGACGGGACGTGGCAAGCAGCCACTATTTTGGCCGAGTCGATTGTGCATGACGTGCTCGGCGCGACCTGGCAACCCGAACGCCTGCCGGCTGCTCCCGAGCGCGACGAAATGCTCGGCGTAACCGTTCTCGACCGACTGGCAGCGGACTCGCTGACGGTGGTGCTGTTCGACGCGTGGCCCTTTAATTTGTCCCCCGCTCGCGACGCGGAAAGGAAGCAGACGACCGCTCGAATGACGGCCAGCTTCTTGGCGATTGACCCTCGCGAGCGCGAACTGTTTGCCACCCTCAGTCTCGACGCGATGCACCAACATCTATGGACGGCCATGGGCGATGCCTGGCTGGCTGCCGGACATCCGGACGAGAGTCTCGCTGCCTTCAAACGCCACATTCATCGCCGCCCCTGGGAAGCGGCCGGGTACCTTGGCGCCGCCCGCGCACTGGACGCGCAAGGGAAAACAGGCGATGCGGATGCCATGCGGAAGCGGGCACACGCAGCGGCGGATCGTCCGTCTTAACGCCGTGCTGGTATTTTCGCGAAGCACGATCAACCATCCGCTATCCGAGCGGCATTGGCGTGCAGCCGCTTGGCAGCAACACGCTGACCATTACGGCGACATCTGCTTCGCTTGCCGGTGAACTTCGTCGACCAACGCATTTTCAAGTTCCGGCGCCCAAATCGTCGGTAGTCCGTAGTAGACCATCGAGCCGCCGCCTTCGTAGCCTCCTTCTGCCAGCACGCGTCGCGATGGAATGTACGCCATCACGTCGTTGGCATAGCCGGCAACCCAGGTGCGCTTTCCACGCAGCTCGGCCTTGAGTCGAATCGCATAGTCCACCACCACCTCGCCGCCGAGCAGCACGAACTGAACCTCGTCACCGAGCTGCCATACCCCGATCGGATACGGATAGGTCTGCGACAACGCCTGCCCGTTATCGAGCTGGTCGAGCAACATGCGAGCACGGGCTGCCGTGTACTTGTTGGTCGATGTCGTGTCCTCTTGAATCACTTCGCGCGCTGGAAGCGTGGCCAGGGGCAAGCCGATCTCTTGATACATGGTTTGCAGCGAGCCAGCCACCGGAGACATCTGGGAAGTCAAGATCACCGCCTCCACGGCCGTTGCCAGCCGGCGACCGTAATGCCGGGCCAGTTCAACGGTTCGTCGCGGCAACGGGTTCTGGTCCGCACCGCATCCGGCGAAGAACATCGCCTGACACCCCGGGTAGCGCTCTTCCAGCGCCTGCTGGGCAAAACCGGGATAGTCGCCAGACCATTGATTCAGGCTTAAGACGGTCGAGTGGCAGGCATAGCCGAACACGACGGTCGTTAATTTCCCGTCACGGTCACGCACCGTTAGCACAGGTACGTCATGATCTTGTGGTCCCACAAGTTCGCCGGTCGAGCGCAGTTCGGGAACCTTGGCCTCGGTATTGTTGCGACGATTGACGGCGAAGGTGGCCGTTCCGCTGCCCCAGGCCACCTGGCTAGGGGCCAGCTCAGCGATCGCCTCGCCCACCGTGGTCACGACGGTGGCCTGCAACTCCAAAGCATAATCGTCAATCAGCTTCTGTTGCCGCTGGTCGACCTGTAAATAGTGGAGTGGCCCAAGGTTCTTACCGACCACCGGTCCGGTATGGGTGTGCGACGTGCAGATCCCAATCTGATGTCGTGCCAGTCCATATTCTTCGGCCAGCGAATTGCAAATGGCACGCGTCAGGTGCTGTCCAATCCCAACCAGATCCAAAGTGATCAAGACCGCCCGGGTTGAGTCCGCCGTTTCAAGCACCAAGACCTTGGCGTAGAGGTCCGTTATCTTGCCGTCGGACGGCGCGTTGCGACTTCCGTAACCAGACATCCACATGGACGTTTTCGGTGTAATGATGCTGTGTGCCGCGCCCGCTTTCCAAGCGAGTTCGGCCCCTTCCAACGACCCCACCGACAACGATCCGACGATGATCCCCACCACGAATAGCATCCAATGAAAGCGACGTGTCATATCTTGTTAGCCCTTAGTTCAGACAGGGAATAGTGAGTATCGCGCCAACGGATTCCGTCGTTGGCCAGATTAACGATGATGGTCCGCCATTGAACGAAGACGAACATCGCCGCTGCGATGGGAAAGCCCAGGCAACAGGAAATCCTTGCTCTACCATGATACGCCGCCACCGCAGCGGTCGCGAGTAACACGATGACCACGATCAGGTAGACGTACCACGTCACACCGGTTGTCAAGAAAATCGCTGCGAACGGCAGGACGTTGAACAGCAACATCGAACCGGAGCCGGCCAGGGCGAAACTCAGGCTGTAGTCGACTCCGGAGAACGCGTTTTTTTCCAAGCCCCGGACCATCTCTCGGATCGATGCATACCAAGGTACGTACAGCAGGTCAGCCGCATTGAGCAGCTCTTGTCGAAAACCGAATTTTTTGACCAGCTTTCCGAGCTTGAGATCGTCGTCCGGTCGCATGCGAATCGCCTCGTGCGTCCCGATCTCACGATATACATCCGCCCGAATCAGATTGAAGGCGCCAATGCCGATGTGGGCCGAACTGCGAGGATTCGGGCAGTTCCAGGGCCGGCAGTACGTCAGCAGATAGACACTGAATGTGACCACGAACGACTCCAACAGCCAGTTGGGCATCCGTACGTGAAACAGCATCGGCAGGTGGTCAATTCGGTTGTCCTGCAAGTAGGTGACGGCGCGGCGGAGCACGTCCGGCTGCATCACCGCGTCCGCATCGGTAAACAGAAGCAGTTCGCCCTCCGACGCCGCGGCGCCCGTCTCGAGCGCATAGTTCTTGCCGATCCATCCGGCTGGCAACTCCGTTACGTGAATCGCCCGAAGTCGCGCATCACCGGCCGCCAGACGCTCGACAATCTCACCCGTCCGATCGGTGGAGCGGTCGTTAACGACGATGATTTGCAGGTCTCGATAGTCCTGAGCAAGCAGCGATGTGAGCGCGACTTCAATATCTCGCTCTTCATCACGGGCCGCCACAATCGCCGACAGCCGCGGTTGGGGACCGGTCGCAGGCTCGATGTCGCTGAGCACACCAATCCGACGGATCCCGCAAGCCAATGACACCGATACCGTCAGGCCCATCGCCAGATTGGTCAACGCCAGATAAAAGAAAACGTCGGACATGGTCCAGACTCCGTGGCGAAATTGCGGGCAGCGTTTGGCGAAGCTCGCGAGAGTCCCCGTATTGACTCGTCTACGAGAAATCCGGTCCAACCTTATTCCAGCAACCGTCGGAGTTCCCGCATCGTCTCGCGGAATCGATCAGGATCGTAGCGCACCTCGGTGGCCAAGGCGATTGGCACGTTGCCCGCGAGTGCCAACGGAACTTCCGGCGTGGCGTCGAGAGCAGCTGGATGCTCCTCCGAAGTCGTTTCACAGGTTTCGCCCGAACCGTTGGGAAGGTCGAGCCGGAGGTCGACGGCCAGTTGTCGCAGCAGCTTCCTGATCGTCTCGTCGCTCGCCGGCTTCTGCTCGAGGTCACAGTAGATCGTCCGAAAGGCCCAGGCGATTTGGCGCGCGGAATCATAATCGTGCTCGCCCTGGCTGCCCATGTGGGCCAGACGCGCGCTGGCCAAACGTACGGCGCGATGATCGAAGGGCTTCGCCGCGACGGGGTGGATAAGTTCGTCAGTCAACCACGCCGACAACTCGGTCGCGTCCCGTTGCAACCGTCCCGCGTCGCCAAACGGTGTCGCCGCGAGATTCTCGTGCAACGCTGCGAACCTCTCGTTCAGCTCGGCGGACTTACGTTGGAAGCTCGCTGCGTCGGCCGAGATATGGAAAATCGCCAGCTTCACCAAGGCGGTGGGCCAGGTGTGCAGGCTGGGGCGTCCCGGACGAAGCTGGTCCGCGTTGCCGGGAGGCCCGCCGGATCGCTTGAGGTCGTGGTGGCAGGCGGTGCAGTCGAATGAGGCCAATTCCGGCCAGGCCCTATTCGCGGCTGGCCCAGCCAAGTCGCGTGTCAACTCGACCGCTTCGCGCAGGGCGACAGCGCCACCCAGCACCACGGCGGCAGCACCGTGATGGTGCTCTTGCGCGACCTTCAGCCGCGCCGTTGCATCGGCCGCCTCAAGATAGGTGTGGTTTTGTTCGACAAACTCTGCGAAGAACTCGAAGGGCGGCGCGTCCTCGTCTGCCGCGGCGCCGTCCCGGCGGCTGTCGGCAATCTTTTCATCCAAATAGCGCCAGTGCCGTGGCATCTGCCGGGCAAATGACTCGATCTCGATACTGGGCAGCGGCGGGTGGCCGGCCGCATACATTTCGTGGGTAAGCAGCTTTCCCTGTGCGACGTTGCCGATATGACACGAAAAGCATTGTTCAGCGCGCTTGACCGGATTCCGGACGTCCACCATCCCCAGGTCCGCCTTATAGGCGACCGATTGTTGCCGCCATTGGCGATTGCGGTGCTGGCCGTCCCAGTCCGCGCTTGGGCCATGACACGACTCGCAGGCGACACCGAGCTCATAGATGGGCGGCGGTTGATCCAAGTCGGCGACCCAACCGGCGTGGCAACTCAGACATTCCTGCGCTTTGTGGATGTCCGCAATCCCAAGTTTGCGACATATCTCTCGGCTAAGTTGTTGGCTCGTCGTCAGCGTGGTTGTCTCGGTTGCCTTGCTCCAGTCAATAAACTCGAAGGCCTTGGAGTGAGGATCGGTCAGCCAGACCTCGGGTTCCGTCAACGGTAGGAAACGATCGGAATTGAGTGCGCGACTCAACCCTTGATGGCATTGCACACAGCCGCCCGAACCCAAGTACCGATTGGTGTCGGCAGGGTTGCTTGCCCGCGCCGCGCGGTCCTGCGCTCCGCTGACCTGCGCAACCCGCTGCGGAGTCACCGCAGCCTCCTGCCCTCGACTCTCAGGCATTCGCTGGGACATGAGCCCACCGACGGTGAAGGCGGCCGCCAGGCAACCGGCGGACAAGCACAGCGTTTTGAACTGCATGATCTAGTTCTCAACAGGTTCAAGTTGCCCAATCAGCTCCACGAGCGTGGCGACGATTTGCTGGCGGGAGCGCGAGTAAGTCAGGGGCGGCTGGAGATTCGGTAGAGTGCCCGGCACGCCATTCCCCAGAAACCCCCTGGGGCTGTCGTAATCCTCTGGAAAGGAGAATAGCTCGCGGGCCACGTTGAATTCGACGGCATCAATCGCACCGGCTGGACGGTCCAGTGCGACGATTGCCAGGTAGATTTGGACAGCTTCATCCCAATTGGTCGGTTGGGTGCCGTCGGCAGAAGCCGGTTGGCCCACCTCGGCAGCGAGATCGTGGAGAGCCCGCCGCATCTGGCTTTCCACCGCTAACAGGCCTGACGCCTGCCGCCAACGTTGGAGCGCTGCATCGGCCGCCGATGCAGCGGTTTGAATTTTCTCCCGATCGCTGCCGAATCCGTGTTGCATCTGCCTGGTCAAGTCCGCAATGCGAGGTGCAACTGGATCGGTCGAATCGGCAAGCAACCGTAGGGGGCCAAAGCTCCACGTTGCCCAAGCCGGCATCCCCAAAGGCAATCCGGCAATCGTCCGTTGCCGGCGCCAACTGGGATCCTCGAGATCATGGTGACATGCGAAGCAGTCGAATTCCGCCAATTCCGGCCAGGCCGCGTCTGGGTGCTTTTCGGCGGTCGGTGCGGCACGCCAGGCGAGCAGCGAGAGGGCGGCATGTGCTGCGGTAACTTGTCCGGCCGACCATAGTTGGGCTTCAAAGCGAGGCACACGCTGGCGGTCTTCAGTGTCACGCCAGTGCTTGGGCAGCAGTTCATGGTACGCGGCCAGTTCGAATTTGAGGACCGGATGACCTGCGGCGATCAAGTCGTGATTGACTTCGCGGCCCGGAGAGCCGACATGGCATTGGGCGCACGTTGTCCCGCGAACGGTCAAGTCTTCGTTGTCGATGTAGCCGAGACTCTTCGTGTAACTCTGCCAGGCATCGGTATCACCGGATTTCTTCTGCTGCCAATCCGCCTCGACATGGGCACCGATCCACTTCTCGGCCGCCCCATGACAATGTTCACAACTCACCCCGTCGTGGGGATAGTACGTGGTCGCCTGCTGAGCCTGCGCCGGTTGGGGATTATGGCATGCGAGGCAGTTTGCCAGGCGACCGACGGCAGCATCCGATGACTCGCCGGGACGCTCCAGCCGCGCCAAGATCCTCTGCGACTTCGCGTTGGACAAGGTGAACTGTGCGCGCGCGTGCGGATCGTGATCCAACCAAAACGGGAATTCGTTCCGCCGGCTGAGCGTAAAGCGGGGGTCGGGATCAACTCCGCCGTGGCAGGCGGTCGCGGCACAGGAGCGTGTTCCGAGAAATTTCGTTCCGCTGGCGGTCGCCAGCAATCCGCTGGCTGTATCCAGGGAAATCGAATTTGCGACGACGGCCCGTTCGGTCTGAACCGGTTCGGACAGGTCATCGGCGCGGGACGCATGATGATGCGTCAACAGACAAGTGGTCAGCAGCAGGTAACTCGTCAGCACCCGGCATCGGGCTGGGGCAACCGCCCAGCGAGTTTGAGAATCGAGCCGCCAAGAACGGCCGTCGCGACGGCTGTCAGAGCGTGGATGCTCCACCGACAAGCGGCGGCAGCGATATGGAATCAAACCGTCGTTTTCCATTCGATCCTTTGTGCGGGGCCTGTTCATGGATGGCCTGCGTCATTGGAGACATGGTGATACGTGTGGCATTCAGTGCAGTTCTTCCTGGCAGGCCGTAAGGCGCGGACTGACCTCTCGGGTTCCCCGTCGTCGCCAGTTGCCCCGTGGCACGCCTGGCACGTTTGCACGGTTGGCATCAGGATCTCAGGCACGGAATTCGTCCGCAGCGCGTCGTCGCTTGCTGCTGTCGCCTTACCTTCCTGGTCGACGCCCGGAATCGCGTGACATTCGACACAGCTCATGTTCAGGTGTCGATCGTGGCGGAAATGGCTATGCGGCATCCACCGCTTAGGAAGTTGAGGTGGAACAATTGAAAAGGTTGCCAAATCGGTTGCCGACACGTCGCTCACAGGCGTTGCGACACCACCTTCATGACACTTCAAGCAGGCGTTCTTGACCGATGCGGTCGCGGCATCGCCGGCTGGGCTCCCAAAAATCGCGTTTTCCAGCACGCGAAGTTCTGCGTTTACCCAATCCCATGTTTGCTGTGACGTTGAAGCTTTGCGGTTCGGCAGCCGCGAAGTCGAATTCGAGTTTGCCGTTGGTGACGACGATTCGGCAAGATACTTCGGCGCCGCGGCAATCAATCGTTGGCGGATCACGCTGCGAACGATTTCGGGCGTTTCATGCGGCAGGCTCTGAATCGAGCCACTCGACGTCGGCGCGGCGGTCGAGTCGAGCTTGCTGCTGAATCGCAACGGATGACAGTCCCGGCAATGCTGTTCATAAACGATCGGTTGCATGTGCTGGCCGTTCGCATCAAGCTCGTGGCAGTCGACACATCCGAGTTGTGTCGGTGGGGCGGAGGTCGCGTCGGCGCTCGCACGGTGCAACTTCGCCACGAGGGGGGCAAGGTGGCCTTCGTGGCTGAACTTCAACGCTCCCTTATCGACCCAGGTGCCCGCGCGCGGTTCGGTATCCCCATCGCTGACCAGAAGCGTTGCGACTTCGCCCAATTCACGCATTCGTGCGGCCGCACTGGCAGTCGGGTTCGCCTCCAGCGACCAGGGGCGCAGCAGCGCAAATTGCGGATGATCTTGGAACGGTTCGTGGCACTTGACGCACGACACGTCCGCCTGTTCGGTCAAGCGGATCGTTCCACGATGCTCTTGGTGGCAATCGGCACAATCGGGTACGCCTTTGGACATCGCCAACGTATTGTGGTCGGTTTTGTCTTGTGCGTGGCATTGTTGGCAATCGGCGTCACGTACGGACCTCGCAGTGGAATTCGCGCTGGCTAATCTTACCAGTGGTTGCCATGGCGTGCGGTGGCACTGGTGGCAATCGTCCTGGAAATGCTGATGACTTTCGGCGATGGGCCGCGCTAAGAACACCGTGTGGTCTCTGCGTGCGAAGACGACACCGAGCAATAATAAGGGCAACAATCCGCCTGCCAGCGTGTACCAGCGTCTGCACCGATGAAGCGGATTCGGAAATCGATCGAGCTGCAACTCGAGGCGTTCGGCGACAGATTGGTTCGTTCGTTGATCGGGCATTGGGGCCAAGCAGGCGCGATTGGTGTGAAGGTCGCACCGAAATGGGGCGGGCCGCTAGTATAAACATCTGGCCCGCAGTTTTCGACGTGCGAGTTGGACTGCGCCGCCTTGTGATGCAATCCGTTGCCCTAGACTCGTTTCCGGCCCCCGGCCTGTTCGTCTGGTGGGAGCCAAGGATTGGATCGCGCGCATGGTCACTCGAAGCCCATCATCGTGCATTCCTGTCATTTCCACCGCGGCCGGCGGCGGATTCGGTGAGATTGCGGCGGACTTTGTGTTCGCCATCTTCTTGCTATTGAATCGCAGGTTCCTGCCAGGCAAGCTGGGAGGGGACCAAGCATTTCAAGATCAACGGTTTATGGAAAAACGGGCGCTCTCCCTCAAAATGGCCGAGCGCGATTCGGCAGCGCACACCCCGTCAGCGGGACGGGCACTTTTTTCGCCGACAGGCGTTTTTCCGCAGTTGAATCAAATGGGCGGCGAAAAACGATCCGGTCCTGGGTGGTCGCCGAATTGAACTCGGTCATTTAGTTTCCCCGGAAGTTGGGTCTTACCGGCCTGATAGCGACCAGCACATTGTGGTTGGGCCTCGCAGCGATGGCGGTTGAAGTGGTAGAAAAAGCGCCGGGATGTTCGTGCAACGAAAGGTTCAAGTACATGCATCAGACAATCGATGGAAAAATGGTTTTTCTCGCCTTAAAGGGTGCGAGCCTGATCCTGGCGGTTGGATTCGCGGCCTGTGCGCCGCAGGTCCCTGCGGGAAGCGGCTATCGGCCGGTTAGCCAAGAGATGTTGGTGGGCGCCAAATTGCACCATCCCACCGGTGGCGACGACGGCAAGCTGGATTGGGTGTTTTCGGCACAGGAGTTTGTCATCACGACAGAGGGTGACTCTTTGCCGCCGGGCCTTGTTGAAGCCCTGACGGGAGAACTGCCGGTTGCGAAAAAGATCACGGGTACTTGGGATTTGCAGGATGAAGTCATGACCATTTCCAACGTGAAAATCGACGACACTATCGAGGTGGCGGGCAAGAGAACGTTGCGGACCTTCTTCACCGGTGTGATCCGTATCCAGATCCCAGGAGTGCAATACGTGTTCTCGCACCAGGTCGATTGAAACGCCGTGGTTTGCAAGCTGGGGGGCCATGCCATGGAAATACAAACGTCGATGGAACAATCTGACGCTTTCCAGCTAAATGGCCGAGCGCGATTCAGCAGCGCACACTTCGCCAGCGGGACGGGCACTTTATTCGCCGACAGGCGTTTTTTCCGCAGCTGAATCGAATGGGCGGCGAAAAACGATCCGGTCCCGGATGGCCGCCGAATTGCACTCGGTCATTTAGTTCGCATCCCGAGGCAGTAGTAACTCGGCTGCGCTGCGGGCCGCATACGGCGGTGCGTTCATCAGCCGAACCATCCCGGCAACCTGTTCGAGCTTCCACAAGCGTCCAGCTGAACCTTGGGGCACATCCACACTCAGGTATTTTCCAGGCATCCGATCCAGCGTCGCGGCCGTGTTACCAAATGGGTCAACGATTCGCCCTCCGGCCGCATCGACGTAGAAACCCAGCTTCTCGAGATCGGCCGGCACGTAGAACCACAAGTCCCACCGGCCGGTGAACATTGCTGGGAAATCATTCATGGCCAGCTTCCAACTCATCGGCTGGCCCTCGGGCCAGGTTACGCTCGTCATGTCCATGCCGTCGTTCAAGTCGACGCGATACAGACCGGGTTCTGTGACCGGAAGTCGCACAGTCCGTGGTTGACCGTCTGGCGGAACACTATGATCGGTTGCGACCAAGGTTGCCAATTCTCCCGATTCGCTGGCGCCGCCCAACTTGTGGGCCGTGATCTTGACATTGCCCCGGTCGCGATAGTGGGCGATCAATCCGCCGGTGATGTGTAGCACGATTTCGCCCGGTCGTTCGAACTTGGTGTACCAGGTTCGTTTTCCGCGACCTCGCTGTGCGTCCCCTAGGCGGTTCGATTTCAGCCGTTCTGGCGCCGCGACAACATTCCTGGCAAAATCCAGTTCGCCTTCAAACTGGCGGACCGCGAAGTCGATTGCGATGGGTTGGAAACGTTTGATGCCCGACGCCAGCAGCCCGCTGATTTCAGACTCGCTGAACGGCTCGCTGGACTTCCAAGGATTACGGGGCTCGGGAACTTGCCAGCCACAGAGGGCCGGCACGACGATGGTTTTGTCGCGTGCCGGCACATCGCGGTACAGGGCTTTGGCGTGGACCATCATCGTGGTGCGGATCCGATAGACGTGTCGAATCATCGCCTCGAAGGCGGCTTGCCGCGCCGGCCCGCTGGCGCGACGGTACCGATCAAATAGCTCGACATGTCGCGTGTACAGCACCAGATCATCGATCCGCGCCTGGTGAGGTGAACCGGGTTCGACTTGCCGCCGTGCTGCGTCCAAGTGGCGGTACATGCGGGCGAGCAGGTCATCGTACACAAGCTTGGATTGTTTGTTCTCGCCCGCGATCAGGGAGTAAAACTCGTGCATGGGTTCGTACGCCGGGCCGAAGGACTTGCTGAGAAAGTCAGTGACGATGGCCGCGCGCCGGTCGGCCTGGCGTGTATTCCACAGGAGGCGGGAGGCGAAGTAGTATCCCAGCCCGTTGCAGCCCCAATTATCGCTCGATTCGGCGTTCATGAACCGAGCACTCTGGGCGTGAAACTCTGGAATGGACTTCGCCAAGTAGTCCAGGTTACTGCCTCGCG
>JAUIHJ010000193.1 GCA_030432015.1 bacterium | reverse complement strand
CGCTGCGACGTCCTGGCTGGCCGAGTCTACGCAGGCGGGCACCTATGAACAACAACTGGTCGAGCACGAAGGGACGTGGTTGGTCGTCACGCGCAAGCCGCTACCCGGCGCAGGCCAATGGACGCATCTCTATGCATCTCCTGACAACACCGCATGCAGTGCCGATCAGCGACTTGACGGGCAACTGACATTGCAGTGGTTCGGTCCCCCGGGACCACGAGAGATGGTTGACCGCCATCACCGTACCGTATCACCGTTGTACAGTGACGGTCGGCTGTTCGTGCCTGGGAATGAGCGGATCTATGGTGTCGACGCCTACAACGGTACGGTGTTGTGGAATATCGTCGTACCCGGCTCGCGACGCGTAGCGATCGCCAGCGACTGTGGCAGCATGGCGGCGACGCCCGAGACGTTGTACATCGCGGCAGGTGATGCATGTCATCGTTTCGAGGCGGAGTCAGGCCAAGCGATGCAGGCGTTCACCGTCGCGCCATGTGATGATGCCAGCGATGATGCCGTTCCGCCGCGGAGTCATCCCGGGGACAGCCACTCCGGGGACAGCCACTCCGATCAAGACCGCGCTCGCGATTGGGGGTTTGTCGCGGTGGTGGGAGACTTGTTATTTGGCAGTACAACCCGCCGCAATGCCGCGCGGTCCGGTCATTCCAAGCAGCAGATCAGCGAAGCGTACTATGACGCGATTCCCGTGGTGACCAGCGATTCGGTGTTTGCCGTCAATCGTCATACGGGGGACGCACGCTGGCGGTATCAAGCCGCCGAAGGTGCGATTGTCAATTCCACCATCACGATCGGCGGCGATCGGTGCTATTTTGTCGAGAGTGGTAACCCGGCGACGCTGCGCGAACCAACCGGGCGATCATTACTCAAACAACTTGTTGCGACCGATCACGGTGCGAACGTCGTCGCGTTGGATGCGACCAACGGCTCGGTCGCCTGGCGCGTGCCGATTGACCTGCGAACGATTGAACACCATCTGTATTTGGCGACAGCGAACGATAAGTTGATTCTGGTCGGGACGCGCAACCAAGCGGTTGGTGCCAGGTCGTTCGTGTGGTACGACACACATTGCCTTGATGCGGGCAGCGGTGCCCATCTCTGGGAGGTTACTCAGAATCAGCGACAGGGTGCGGGCGGTTCGCACGGCGAGCAAGACCACCATCCGGTCATTACAGGTGAAACGGTGTATGTCGAGCCGTATGCTTACCGTTTGCAGACGGGCCAGCAGATCGAGGGCTGGTCGCTGGGGCGTGGCGGTCATGGGTGCGGATCCCTCTCGGCTTCTGCCAAGATGTGCTACTTTCGTGCGGGCAACCCGACGATGTGTGATTTGGAGTCGGGTTTAATGACCAAGGTCACGCGGGTGAGTCGTCCCGGTTGCTGGATCAATATGATCCCTGCGGGGGGCCTGTTGCTGATTCCAGAAGCGAGTAGCGGTTGCGTCTGTGATTATCCCATTCAGGCATCGATGGCGTTTGCTTCGCGTGCCCTTGGCGAGATCGATGCCGCTGCCTCAGTGCGACCTGAACCGCGGCCATAAACATGACCATCGGAGCCTGACGGGGGCAATTCGCCTGCCGACGTGACGCGTGTCGTTACGGACGCTACGATATGGTGACTTCGGTTGGCTCGAAGGGCCAATCGCAGCGGAGGTGTCTCGCCGTTTGGGAGTCTGCAACGTGCGAGCCGCCGCAAATGTTCACACCCTACACCTGGAGAGTTTCCCACCATGACGATCACCAATCTGCTGCGTTCGGTCCCGTTCTGCTCGATGCTTGTCCTGCTCTTCATGGCCGGGTCGCCGGCGCAAGAGACCAAGGCGCTGCACGACGCCGTCAAGCCAGTTCCCCGGGCCGGCGGTTGGATGAATCGGCACAACGCCATGAATGCCCGGGTCGCCAAAGGGAACGTTGACCTGGTGTTTATTGGCGATTCGATTACACAGGGGTGGGAAGGCCGGGGCAAGAACGTTTGGTCAAAATTCTACGGGAAACGTAACGCGGTGAATCTGGGGATCGGCGGCGACCGCACGCAGCATGTCATCTGGCGTCTCGACAACGGAAACCTGGAGGGCATTTCACCCAAGGCGGCCGTGATCATGATCGGAACCAATAATTCCGGCAGTAACACGCCGGAAGAGATTGCCGAAGGGGTCACGGCGATCGTTCGTCAATTGCAAGCCAAGACGCCCGCAACCAAGATCTTGTTGCTGGCGACGTTTCCACGGGGTGCCGATCCGTCCGACAAGCGACGCCAAGTCAATACAAAGAGCAATGCCATTGTGGCAAAGCTGGCCGCCGACGAGAACGTTGATTACCTGGACATTGGCCCCAAGTTCCTCGGCGAAGATGGTTCGCTGTCCAAAGAGATCATGCCCGACTTGTTGCATCTGAGCGAAGCGGGGTACACGATCTGGGCCACATCGATTGAAGCGAAACTGGCCGAGTTGCTGGGCGAGTAAGCGGGGCGAGCCTGCCTTATAAGGGGGACTTCGGTCGTCCGTTCCGTATCGGCGTCCCGCAGCGTGCCGCTTACAGATCGCGAAGGTTGAAGATGATGGAGGCCAGCAGGACGGAAACCAGTGCGGGGATACCGTAGCCCAGCAGCACACGACCCAGCGAGAAATCTTCGTAGTCACCCTGCTCGAAGAACCCCTGGTTTTGCTCGGGGGACGCTGGCTGGCTGCCGCCTAGCGCGCCAAAAAAGGCGATGGCGTCCTGAAACGCGGTGTCCAGTTCCGGCGCGGGTTCGGCAGCTTCCTTTTCCTGCCAGGGCTGGCGTAGTAAGGTCGGCAACGCTTGCGTCAAACTGATGGGCGAAAACTCTTCTAACGAAAACGTGTTTAGCACCGCATTGACGGGAAACCAGATAAAGACCAGCACCACCAGTGCCAGGAGTGTATTGCGAAACGTTGTTCCCAGCAAGAAGCCGACCGATACCAGGAACGTCAACACCAGCATCACGACCAGCAGGGACGCAGCCACGCCGTACAGGGTGACCGGATCTGCTTCCGGGGGCCTTTCTGCGAGTGCTGCGATGGCAATCGCTGGGACCGTCACGATCAAGAACACGGTCTGAACCAGGATGACTCGTGCGGTCCAGGCGGCCAACAGGTAGGCATAGCGCGTTACCGGCCGGCTCAAGATTCCGTCTGCGATGAAGCCGCCCTGTGCGCCTGACATGGGCGTCACGCTGAGCATCATCACGACCAGTGACCAGGGAAAGATCAGATAGGGCAGCAGCAGGATTGCAATCAGAGGCGCGGTCTGGAATCGTTCCCAGTTGGCGAGCAACTGAAATGCGGCCAGCAGCGCCGTGCCGGCCAGCCACAGTCGCACTAGCCAACTTCGCGACAGCATGCTGAGATCATGCCAGAGAATCGCGGTGAACGGCATCATCGCCGCCACCAGCGTCGAGCGTGAAGCGTTGGAATCCATGAGCTTCGTCTTCGTGCAGCAATTGCAGATAGACGTCCTCGGTTTCGTTTTGTCCGGAATGTACGTTTTGCAGGCAAATGTTGGTCGTGTCGACCAGGCTGAGGATCTCGGAGAGCATGGCCGAATGGCTCAACCCGTCGGCCACTTGCACCATGACGAAGCCGCTGGGGCTCACGGAGGCGGAGACGCCGACCAGGGCGTTGACTTTCGTCACGAAGGCGTCTCGATCGTCCGCGGCGCCATCGAGGTCCAGGCGGAAGACGTTTTGCGTCAGGCGTCGTTTCATTTCGCGCATCGAGCCCGAAAAAATCATCCGCCCTTCGTGCATCACGCCGACATCGCTGCAAACCTGATCGATGTCGGACAGAATATGTGTTGAGACCACGATGGTCCTTGTCCGCCCCAACTCGCGAATGAGGTCCAGCGTAAAGCGCCGGGCTGACGGGTCGAGCCCTGCCGTGGGTTCGTCCCAAATTAGCAGTGGCGGGTCCCCAATCAATGAAGCTGCGATTCCCAGCCGCGTGGTCATGCCTGTCGAAAACGTGCGAATCGGTTGGCCCGTCGCGCCCAGTAGCCCCACAGCGCGGACCAGCGAAGCGAGCCGCGGTTTACGGATCTGACTCGGTAGCCCATACAGTTTTCCCAGCAGATCAAGGTACTCGAGCGGTCGCATGTGGCCCGGCAACTTGGGATTGGTTGGCAAATAGCCAATCAGCCTGCGAACCGAAACGCGATTGACACCGCACGGACGACCAAACACTTCCGCGCGTCCCGCACTGGGGCGGTGGAGCCCGAGTAGGAGTCGCAGTGTTGATGTTTTTCCAGCGCCGTTGGGACCCAGCAACCCGAAAATCGACCCGCTGGGAACTTCCAGGTTAAGGTCGTTGACCGCCACCAACCGCTGGGCGTAGATCTTCGTCAGATGCTCGGTGCGAATGGCCAGTGACAACGTAATGCTCGAGTTGGGGGCAACGACGGGTGACGATGGGCGTCGCGCGAATACACGACTTGTCACGACGTCCTAGTGTAGTCAACCGTGTGGAGCATGCTACATTCATGATTCGCCATTCCCCAGGGCGGGTGCCAATGATGGAACAGCGAGCTTGGCGATTCGACCCGACCGCCTGACCTTCGCTTCATTTTCGTCAGCTTCGGCCGCGGAATGCGAACGAAGGTGAGTGGGGACCGTCTCGGCACGACTCTCGCCTATGGATCGTGGGTGTTTGCCGGGTCAACCCGCAAGTGCCGGGACGATGGGAAGATCGAGAAACATGCGGTTACGGTACAACGAAGCGCCGTCTGGAAAAGCAAGTTCGCAACCAAGCGTCGCGACAAGAAACAGCACGATCGGACGAACACCTGTCATCTTACCCTAGCGAAAGAGCGCGTCCGATGATTGAAGTCGAGGGGCTGCAAAAGCAGTTTGGTGATCTGGTGGCGGTCCGCGACGCCAGTTTTGTGGCGCATCCCGGCAAAATCTTTGGCCTCCTCGGCCCCAACGGCGCAGGAAAATCAACCACGATTGGATGCATCTCCGGTCTGTTGCAACCCACGGCAGGACATGTTCGAATCCTCGGGCACGACGTCGTGACCGCCGGACAGGCGTCGCGGCGTCAGTTGGGGGTCATGCCCCAAGAACTGGCGCTGTACGAAGACTTGTCGGCCACGGAGAATCTCTCGTTTTGGGGGGCCGCATACGGGCTGCGAGGCAGCGAGCTAAAGTCACGGGCCCGGGAGGTTTTGGAGTTCGTGGCCCTGCAGGATCGAGCCGTAGAACCGGTGAAAAACTTTAGCGGTGGTATGCAGCGGCGGCTGAACTACGGCTGTGCCATCATGCATCGACCACGCGTGCTGCTGCTGGATGAACCCACAGCCGGGGTCGACCCTCAGTCGCGCATGCGGCTGTTGGAAATGGTTAAGGAGCAAGTGGCGAGTGGCGCATGTGTCCTCTATACGACCCACTACATGGAAGAGGCAGAAACACTATGTGACGAGTTGGCGATTATCGACCAGGGGACGCTGATCGCACAGGGGGACTTGGCCGAGCTGCGTAGCATGGTCGGCCAGCGAGACATCCTCCGTCTGACCGGCGTCTTCCATGCCGAACGCGTGCGGAGCACGCTGGCCAACTTTGACGGCGTTGAAGTTTTGCAGGCAGACGAGGCAACCTTGCGGTTGGAGATGCGCGAAGCGACACGCCATCTCGCCAAACTGTTCGAGGCGTTGCAGAGTGCCGAGGCCGACATCCGCGAAACGACGGTGACGCAACCCAGCTTGGAGAGCCTGTTCATCAAGCTGACCGGCAAGGAGATGCGAGAGTAGCCATGCGATTCTTCACCAGCGCCGTCATCAAGGATCTGCACCGTCACCGTCGAGACTTCTGGAAGCCCGTCTTGTGGGGTGCCATTCCTTTGGTCGTCGGTGAGCTGCTGATCTTGGCGATGGGTGGCAGCGACGGAGTCAAACCGCGAGTTGAACTCTTGATCTCTGACGAAGACGACAGCCCGTTGAGCGGATTTGTCAAAGGTGCATTCTCGCAAGGCGAAATGGCCGAACTCTTTCATGTGGAAGCGATTAGCCAAGATGCCGGACGCGAACAGCTCGATCAGGGTGAAGCCAGTGCCCTGCTGATCATTCCAGCGGGATTTCAGCAGGCAGTTCTGGATGACACACCGTGCCAGCTGACCCTGATCACCAATCCTGCTCAGCAGATTCTGCCAGGAATCGCCGAAGAGACGATCAGTGTCATGGTCGACGGCGCATTCTATGGGCACCGACTGTTTGGCGACGAACTTCGGGAGATTGCGGACGTCCTGGCGACCGAGGAGGATGGTCCGACGGCGTTGCAGATTGTTCGCGTCGCCACGCGAATCGGAGCGATCGTCGAGCAAGTTAACGAGCACGTCGATCCACTGTCGATCACGGTGGAGACGGAAGTTGACGTGCCACAATCGGATCCGCAAGGCAACGTTTCCGGAATCGAGGCCGATGTTGCTGACACGTTTTATGTTTTTCCCGGCATCTTGCTGATGGCGTTGGTGTTTATGGGCGAAGGGCTCAGCGGCGATATCTGGGTCGAGCGTCGGCAGGGCACGTTAAAGCGAGTGATCGCGACCCCCTCCACGCTGCACGCGTTTCTCGCCGGGAAATTGGCGGCGGGACTGATCGTCATTGGCTGTGTGAGCCTGGTGCTGTTAGTCATTGGCACGATCTATTTCGGGTTGCCAGGGAAGAACCTGCCATTGGCATGGGCCTGGATGATCCTGTCGGGGGCCGTGCTGACGGCGACGATGCAGGTTGTTCAACTGTGGGTCTCCAGTCAACGCGCGGGCTCGGTGGTCACCAATAGCTTGATGTTCCCGCTGATGATGATCGGCGGAAGCTTCTTTCCCTTCGAGTCGATGCCCACCTGGATGGCGACCGTTGGATCCTGGACACCAAATGGTTGGATGCTGGTCCAGCTCAAGGCCATTCTGTTAAGCCAAGTCGAGCCGGTTGGACTGGCCCTGGCCGCCTCGTTCCTGCTGGCCATCTTGCTACTGATGTTCTGGGGCGGTTGGCGCCGCACCTGGAGCACCCGCGCGAGGCACTAGTCATGCCTGAACAAGAAAGGGAGTGTACGAGTGTTTTCAGATGCGTGGTTCATCGCACGTAAAGAAATCCAGTATTGGATGTACGAACGCGAAGTCTGGGTGTGGGTTTTCTTCATGCCGCTGGTCTTCTTCTACTTCATTGGCACGGTCACCGGCGGTGCGGGAGGTTCGCAGCCAGACCAAAAAGACAAGATCGCGGTGAGTGTTCCGGACGATGCCGGATTTCTGTTTGCTCAGATTCGACGTCGCCTGGAAGAAAATGACTTGGAGGTTGTCGAGGTCAAGGACCCCGAGCAATTCAAGGCGTACACCCGTCGGTTGACGATTCCTGCCGGGTTGACGCAGCGCGTGCTCGCAGGCGAGCAGGCGACACTCAAGTTTCAACGCCGCAGGTCGGGCATGGGGAGCGACTTCGATCAGTTGCGCGTCAGTCGAGCTGTTTATACGACCGTGGCGGATCTGGTGGTCAGCGAAGACGCAGGTAACGACGTAACTCCAGACTCACTCGAGCGGTTGAATCAGGTCCCACCTTCGCTCACCCTAGTGGTCGAATCAGCAGGTAAGCGGCGGGCGATCCCATCCGGATACGAGCAGACGATTCCCGGCACGATGGTGATGTTTGTCTTGATGAACGTCCTCAGCAACGGAGCAATCACCTTGGTCACAGACCGCCGCAAGGGGCTGCTCCGCCGCCTGGCATCCACACCAATCGCGCGACGCGACATCTTCTTCGGCAAATGGCTGTCGCGAATGATGCTGGGATTGATTCAGATTGCAGTGGGAATCGTGGCGGGAACTGTTTTGTTTGGGATGAATTGGGGGGCGGCGTTGCCGATGGTGTTTGTGGTCTTAGCTGCCTGGGCATCGCTGTGTGCTTCGCTGGGAATCGTAATTGGCTCGTGGGGCCGGACCGAGGGGCAAGTCGCCGGCCTGAGCGTCCTGTTGTCGTTGGTCCTGGCTGCACTCGGCGGATGTTGGTGGCCCATCGAGATCACACCCCAATGGATGCAGACGTTGCAGATGTTTCTGCCCACCGGCTGGGCCATGGACGCGATGCACAAGCTTATCAGTTTTCAGTTGGATGCGACCAGCGTCATCCCGCACGTTGGTGCAATGCTGGTAACGACGACGGCGGTCGGTTGGCTGGGAACTCGGATATTTCGATTCGCGTAAGTCGATTCGGTCCGAGTTGGGCAAAGTCGCGCAAAGTCGCGCAAAGTCGTGCAAAGTCGGTTTGTTCCGACGGGGCCTGGGTTCATGGTGCGGTTCTCTGGGCGATTGTGTTTTTCCACCCGCTCGATCCGTTGCCCGCCGCATTCGTTTGTTGGTTGCCCGCCAGGTGCGTGCCTGCCGTCGCTACGCGGTTCATTGGCGCAGCACCAAAACGAACGCGGCGGGTTACCATTTCTTCCGCGTTTTCCGCACCTCGCGGCGTTGAAAAACGTGCATATCGCAACTTAAAAACTTCAAAGCTGACGCTGCGGATACTCATTGACGCTGAAGGTCTCAGCCGAGCGTCTCCATTGAAAAACCGCAAGACCCTGCCAGCTCGACTGCCCGAAATCAGCGATTTCAAGCATTGGCTCCAGCGAGGCGGGATTGCCAGGGGGCCGGAACCGGTTGTGAGGCCGTCGCAGCGCACCACACCACACCACACGTTGGCTCAGTCCAACTCGGCAGCGAAAACGAGTGTGTCGCCTCAAGCGAGCCGATCGTTAGCGCTGGTCGTGGGAACTCGCGGTCGTCAGCGCGGCACGCTCCCTCAAACGAGTCGAAATATGCGATTTCGACAGTCGGTCCGCAAAGGCTGGGCGTAATGGTAGACGTTCGTGCCGTGGCCAAGTGGGGTCGCGACCCGCACCAGGAATTCAATCCATGTCGGGTCGTTAAAGGCGGCGAACGCCACTTCGAGCCTGGTCAGCATCGATTCAGCGGGGCCGTTGAGGTCCGGCAGCAGCACCGGTCCCGTATCGGTCTGATAAATCATGTCTCGCTCGTTGGCGTTAATCGTCTTGATCGGATACTCGATGACCGCCAGATAGTGTTCCGACTCGAGCGTCGTTGCGGCAACCAGTGGTTCGTTGGCGAGCGTCGCCGTGACCACGTCTTCCGCGGACTCCAGCGCCTCGCCGGGTTGCTCGACGAGGTCAATCCGCAGATCGTCAAATGCCTCGTCGGTCGTTCCGCTCTGCCGGTCCGACTGTCGTCCGCTGCCGCGGGGGTAAAGGTCGACATCAACGCCGGCGCTGGCGTAGGTCTTGATGTGCATGAACTGGTCGTCAGAGAAGATTGGAATAAAGTCCGCGTTGGGCTCGGTCCAGATATCCCGGTCGACGCCCACCCGTTCCGTCTTGCAGCTCGCGCCCATGACAAACGTCTGGGTTCCGCCGGTTCGCTTGTCGGTGACCCGGCAGCGGCATTCAATCTGAATGCGGGCATTGTTGAGCGAATATGGCGGCTCGTGGCTGGCGGTCCGCGGCGGTTTCTTGAGCGTGTCGATGCGAAAGGTCAGAAACGATCTCGAAAAGTCGATGATGTGCGTCATGTCACGTCCATTCTGGCTGGCTCATGCGGGAGACGGCTGACAGCCAATGCATGCTGCCACGGTCGCGTGTCGCAAAGGCTGGCCCGCCTCCGCTGGCGCCTACTCTGCGGCAGGCCAGGTTACCTGGCCTGCCGTCTTCATGCGAATGCTCCAGAGGGTCTTGCCGGCTGTCACGTAGAGGGTCTTCAAATCCGGCCCGCCGAAGCAACAGTTGGTGATCATATCCTCGGGTGACGGAATGATTCCCAGCAGTTTCCCTACGGACGAGAATACATAAACGCCGGCCGGATTATCCGTGTTTTGATTGGTGTAGAGACGGTTCGCTCCGGCGGTCACGTAGAGGTTGTCGTCGCGGTCGACACACATTCCGTCGCCTCCGCGGCCAGCGCCAAAATCGTGCAGTTCGCGCCGCTCGCCTGTCGGGATGCCGTTGGCGTCGAGCGAGAATGCCCAAAGTTTTCGCACCGGTTGCAGGGGGTGATTGTCGACCACAAAGAGTGTCCTTTGGTCCGACGCAATGGCGATGCCGTTGGGACGCGCAACGTGCTCGCGCCCCAAGATCCTGACCACGGTGCCGTCGGCCGGGTCGACCCGGTAGACGGCCTCTTCGTCAAGTTCCAATTGGTCGCGATCCGGGCCGTAGTACGGGTCGGTAAAGTAGATTCGCCCCTGCTTATCGAGGCACAGGTCGTTAGGGCTATTGAAGCGTCGGCCGTTGAAATTGTCGGCCAGCACGGTCCGTTGCTTCGTCACCACGTCGATGCTGGTGATCCGGCGACCGCCCAGACCGCCGCGTTCGTTCCCTTCGCAGGCGATCAATTGCCCGCGTGCGTTGAACATCAGGCCATTGGAGCGGCCGCTGGGTTGCAGGAAGACATCCGCGCTATCGGCACCTGGCATCAGACGCATGATGCGGTTGTTGGCAATCTCGCTGAAGAAGACACTGCCGTCGGCATGGTACGCGGGGCCCTCGGTAAAGACCAATTCCGTGACCGCTTCGAGCCGTTCACCGTCGAGCAGTGCGGCTGGTGGCGCAGCGTTTAGCGGCGACGTTGGCGCGCCTGTCAGACAAGCGAACAGTGCCAGGCAGGCAAGCCGGCTGCACAGTTTCTTCATTCTGATGTCTCCTCAATGGTGGCGTCATGGATCGTGGTTCGTTCGGCAAGGTCGTAAATCGAACCAGCCGGCAAGGCCACGAAGTCGGGTTTGCCGGGAACGACCGGCAGGTTGCGGTCATAGAAATGAGCCTTGCCTCGACCGACGACGTCGGCCTGCGATTTTCGCACGATGATGGCCGTCGCTTCATCGAGCCCAATTCCCAGCATCTGCGGATAGCGATTGACCAGGAGCGTCATATCTTTCTGCCGACCGCGCTGTGAGAAATGCTGGTCGATTGCCACGCCGCTGATAAAGCCGAGGCCGCCGCGTTCGTAGCCAGGTGCCATGATGTCGAAGTTGCTGATCGGCGTGGCGCGGGCCAGGTAGCGGGCTTGAATCGACGCGCCTGCCGACGAACCACCGATGACACCGCCCCGCTTGAGCACGTCCTTCATCAGCTTGTGGGCGGTGGTGCCGTAGTACGAGTCGGCAAAGTTCCACTGCCGGCCACCGCCGAACCAGATGCCCGTCGCGTCCTTGAGCGGCGCGAGGAAGGCTTCGTCGTCGTTGGCTTGGTGGCGGTCCTTGGTGTGAATAAATGTGGCGTGCTCGACCCCCATCTTCTTCCAACTCTCGACGGTCCGCTGCGGCGCTGCGAGTGTGTCTGCTTCGGCGCACGGAACATAGACCAATTTGACACGCCGCCATGGATCGCACCTTGGATCCATTCCCTCCGGCCACTCCCAAGCCGCCGATCGTCGACAACGGCACGCTGGTCATCGTCGGCGGGGGCGGGATGCCCCAAGACC
>JAUIHJ010000192.1 GCA_030432015.1 bacterium | reverse complement strand
CTTGAGTTCGGGAAAGCCCTTGGTCATCATCTCCTTGGTCCAGTCGTTCGCCGTGGTCATCCCTTGCGGCTTGGGTGCAAACAACGCACACAGTTCGACATTACCTGTGCCGACGCGCAACAAACTGCAGTTTTCGCAAGTGCATCCACCTTGCATGGACGTGGAGACCATGCCTTGCGGAAAGGCGACGACGGGTCGCGGATCGACGGCGCACAGCAAGATCGTTTGCGTCCCACCGCCGCTTCCGCCGGTGACACCGATCCGCGCCGGGTCAACGTCCGGCAGCGCGCTGAGGAAATCGAGCGCGCGGATCGAGTTCCACGATTGGATTCCCATGATACTCTGCAGCCGCAATTCGGCTTGGGCGCTGTACAGACCCCAGCTCTCGGCGCCTTCAAAATCAGGACGCTGCTTGGCGAAACGATGGGCCAATTCGTACGAGAGCTGCACACTGTCCGCATACCCGATCATGTCATAGATCAAGACGACGCAGCCCATCCGCGCCAGTTGCACGCAACGCGAAAGCTTGGGAAAACGGTTGCCCTGTTCAAATTTTTCGGCACCCGCTTCGATCAACCCCTTCATCTTGTCGGCGCCGTAGTCTTGCAGTCGCCCACCGTGACCATGTGGACAGAGGACGGCCGGTCGGCGTTGGGTCGCTTCGACCTCACCTGCGGGCCGAAAAAGTAGCCCGGTCACGAAGTGGTTCGGAACGCTCTCAAAATAAACCTTTTCGACCGTGAAGCCATCCCGTTCGATGCGACCATGAATCACTGAATTCAAAGGCGTCCGCTCGGGCAGCGGCCAGGTTCCGGTCGCGACCAGCACCCGGCGCCGCAATTCCGAGGCACGCTTCACCCACGCGGCGGACGAGTCCGGAACGGTAAACGGAAAATATCCGTTGAGATCCTTGGGCTCCGCGAGGCGTCGATCTTGGGGAACCTGGCCGTCCGGCAACACGCGCGAAACATCGGCGAAAGCGGGTGCGCCGAACCCACCTGCGACGAGCGATAAGACGGCGAGCGTCGCGAATGGGGCCAACGTTCGTTGCGAGAACAAGGCTGTCGGATTCATAGGTCTTCCTCGTTTCTGTGCCTGGCAAAAATCGTTCGTGGCGTGTCAAGGTCAGCGATGCAGCAGCGCGACGGGGGATCGCAAGCACGTGACGCGCGGCTCCATCATGGGGCCTTGATTATAGTCAACCCTTCCGGCCGCGCGACAGTCTCCCGGGCAACTCGGGCCAACCCCATGGCGCCGCACGCAGCGGGTTTCCAGGGCGCCAGCGCTCTTGCCGGATGACGCTACGCGCCGTAGATTGCTCGACACCGACTCCCCTCTCTCCAATCCTTGAAAGGCGCCCGAGATGGATCATCAAACCGAATCCACGGATCCCGACAATCTGCCGTCGGACGCTCCCAAATGGCGAAAACTAAGCAGCGTGCAACGGCGAATTCTGGGGGTTCTCGTTGAAAAGGCGAAGACAACGCCTGAGGCGTATCCGCTTTCGCTGAATGCCATCGCCACCGGCAGCAACCAGAAGAGCAACCGGTCGCCGCAAATGAAGCTGGACCCGGAGGACGTGGAAGTCGAGCTGGATCATCTGCGTGCCTTCGGTGCGGTGATCGAGGTCCAAGCAGGTGGGCGCGTGCCGAAATACAAACATCTGGCCTACGACTGGTTAGGTGTCGACAAGTACGAATTGGCCGTGATGGCCGAGTTGCTTTTAAGAGGCGAACAAACGATCGGCGAACTGCGGGGCCGCGCGTCACGGATGGAATCGATCGCAGATCTAAACACGCTCAAGCCCATTCTCCAGTCACTGGTCGCCAAGGGGCTGGTTGTCGAATTGACTCCGGCTGGACGTGGACAGGTGGTCACGCACTCGCTTTATTCCGACCGCCGACTGGACGAGTTGCGGGAACAATTTGCTGGCGGTGCGCCAACCCCGGAAGCTGCCGCCGCAACTCACTCCAGCCCCCCTGCGCCACGAGCCAGCACTCCAGCCCCTGCGCCGCCGGCAATCGACAAAGACGACTTCATCGCGTTGCAGGAGGAAGTCGCCGATCTGCGCGAGCTTGTCGAGCAATTGCGTTCGGATCTGGATAAGGTGCTGTCGTAGCACCCCTTACCGTTCCGTCCATTTCCAGCCAATGGGCATCACCAGTTCACGTTCGGCGATCAAGGCCCACGGGGTCCCGGGGTGGTCGTCAACGACGCGTTGCAGGTACATCTTCGCATCGTCAATCAGGCGTTTCAGCGCGCTGGAAGCATCAATCGATTCCGCCGATTCGAGCACCCAGGTGTTGCTGCCTTCGTTCTCGAATTTCTTACCCCGCTTGATGGCGGCCAACATCGCGTTGTAGCCTTCGATCCGCGCGCGGGCGGCGCTGGCGCGGCCCATTGCCAGATCATAGCCTGCCTGCCAACGCGGCGACTTGAGCTTTTCACGATCCGCGGCCCCCTGCTTCAACGTTTCGTGCAAAGTGACGATCGCGGGCTCCAGCTTCGCAGCAACCTGCTGGGCCTTTGCCAGCAGCGTCGTGAGCTGCGCTTCGCTCTGCTTGACGAACTGCTGGTCCGGAAAAGCCAGCAGTTGCAATTGAGTGAGCTGTGAAGCCTCGGTCAGCGCCCGGCAGGCTGCGTTTTCGCTCAGAAGTTTTTCGTATTCCTCCAGCGTCGTATTGTCCGGTGCGTAGCGGCGCATCGTTTCAGGATCGAAACGCGGCACCCCGGGGGCCGGCCATTGCGCGCCGTAGCCGCCTGAGTACGAACCGCCGCCGGAGCGCATTGCCAGAAAGCCGCCACCTGAAACGGAGGAGAGCCGTTCCAACGCGAAGGGACCGAAGCCGGAATCCAGCAGGTCCAGGTCGGTCGACCCGCCCCAGAAACCGAGTTGAATTCGCTCCAGCATCCGCGATTCAGGTCCTTGCTGGATGGGTCGCCAGTTGCCTGACGGCCGATAGTCGACAGGCGCTTCGACGCTTGGCGCCATTCCCGCCGTGCGGCCAAACGGCGCGGGCACGCCCAACACGTAGATCGGGATCGAGTGATGGTGCGGTACCTCCACCACGGAGTCGACCATCTCTGCGTCGTCTCCGGCTTCATCGGTCACAACAATCATGATCACTTCACGACGCTCCTCGGTTCGATAGGGAAGGTATTTCTCAACGGCCGCCTGGACCGCCGAAAACGTCAGTTCTTTCCCCGTCTTGTCTTCTGGGAGGCCTGTCATCGCTGCGATGACGCGCGCCGCATCCTGCGTCGGTGGATCGATCGTGAATTCAACCTTCTCCCCGAATGAAACAACTGCCGTCAGGAACCGGTCGGAGTCAGCGGACTGCTCCTGAGCCAATGCCGCGTAGGGCGCGCTGAGTTGCTGTCCCAGGTCCATGATGTTCTGGCGTCCACTCTCGGATTGGTCGAGCAGCCAAACAACCAGCGTGGGTCCGTACTTGACCGAGTCGCCAATCAGTTGTGTCAACCGCTTGATCGCCTCGTCTTTGGCAAGCACGGGGTGGTTCGATGTGTGCTTGCCGGACCCGCGACTGGAGAACGTTGACGCGCCAAAGTTGGTTGTGTCGAAGGAAAATTCGGAGGCCGTGTCAAATTTAGGGAACTCGTCCTGATCGACCTCGCGGTCGGCGTCCCGCACACGGGGTCGAGCCGACCGTGGTTGGTCAAACCGCTGCCCTGTTTTCGATTTGTCCGCGGTCGCTCCTGGTGGCGAATTCACGACGATGATCGGCGGTTGCGATTTGGCTGGCGGGGGTGGGTCGCCATGAACGGCGGGTCCAGTCGCCAAGACAGGCGATGCTCGGAATCTGAAGGCGCTGTTCCTCGCTGAAGGTGTCTTGTTCGGTTTCATCAAGGACATGGCAGACTCGCGATTGCTATTTCGAGAAGATGTCGAACGTCAAAATTGGGGGCCGTGATCGCTCGCTGGACACCGCCGCTTCGCGGCCTTGCCATCCATTCTAACGTGTCCCCCACGGATCGTCTCGACCACCGCGGCAGCACCGACTCAAATCGGCGGCCCATTGCTTGCATCTGGCTGATGGCTGATTCAAAATACACGCCCATTGATGGACGCCACTCGAGTCGCACAACCCCCCGTTTCGCGGAGAATTTTGATGCCCCGACATGCCATACTTGCGGCACTCCTGACGAATCTTGTCCTCCTCGCCGCTTCAACGAGCCACGCCAAAGGCCCGGTCTACACGGATCCGAAGCAGACGGACGCCGATTTCGCCTACCAAGGGGAATACGGTGGTGAAATCGTCATTGGCGACCAACGCGTCAAGGTCGGTGTGCAAGTGATCGCGTTGGGTGACGGCAAATTTGACTCGGTCTCCTATATCGGCGGTCTCCCCGGCGATGGTTGGGATGGCAAAGAAAAGCGAACGGTGCCGGGTGAATTGCAGGACGGCGTGGTGATCTTTGACGATGAACACGCGCGGGGCGAAATCAAGGATGGGAAGCTGCATGTCAGCGCGAAAGGCGCCGACGCCAGTGGCGTGCTGGAAAAGGTGAACCGAATCAGCCCAACCCTCGGCAAAAAGCCACCCGCCGGGGCCACCGTGCTGTTTGACGGCCGCAGTGCCGACCAGTTCAAAGACGGCCAGATCAAGGACGGACTGCTGCAAGCAGGCTGTACCAGTAAACCGTCCTTCGGCAGCCACCAACTACACATCGAGTTCCGCTTGCCGTACCAACCACACGATCGGGGACAGGGCCGTGGCAATAGCGGTGTCTACTTGCAAGGCCGCTACGAATGTCAAATGCTGGACTCGTTTGGCCTGGAGGGCAAGCAGAACGAGTGCGGCGGCCTCTATTCGGTGAAAGCCCCTGACTTGAATATGTGCTTCCCACCACTCACGTGGCAAACTTATGACGTCGACTTCACCGCCGGAACCTATGACGACGACGGAAAGGTTGTCACCAATCCTCGCGTCACAGTACGTCATAACGGAGTTGTGATTCACAACGATGTTGAATTGCCGGGTCAGCGTAATACGACCGCCGCGCCATCCAAGCCTGGTAACGCACCCGGTCCCATCTACCTGCAGAACCACGGCAACCCCGTCGTCTACCGGAATATATGGGTCGTTCCGAAAGGATAAATAAGAATTGGCCCGCTGGCGTTCCCACCATCACGCGGTCAGCGTACGATGGACGGATGAGCATCCGGGTTGAGTTTTACGGCATCCCCCGACATCGGGCAGGTGTTGCCGAGACAACGGTCGAAGTGACCACGGCAACAATGGCCTTACAGGACGTCGTTCGCCAGTTGAGTGCACGTTTTCCCGTGTTGGCCCGAGACTGTTTCGATCACGACGCGTTGCGCGATGGCTATGCGGCCAATGTCAATGGCGAGCGTTTTGTGTCGGATGCGACGACCCCGCTACCCGACGGGAGTTGTCTGCTGATCCTCTCGGCGGATGCCGGAGGTTGATGTGCCAACAGAATCGCCAGACCACCAACCGAGTGGACCGACGTCCAACGCGTCGCGAACCAACCGATCGCCGGCCGCCGCCTCAGATGTTCCAGGCGGTTATCACGGTGCATACCTGTCAATCTCGCTTGATGGCCGCTCCGTGACACGCGTCGCGTCGCGCCTGGTGCCGCTCGAGTCCGCCGTGCTGCGCCAGTTTCTCGGCGGCAGCGGCTTGGGAACGTGGCTCATGTTGGAACACAACGCCGCCGCCTGTGATCCCTTGGCGCCTGAATCCGCCATCGCCTTCGTTTTCAGTCCGTTGGTCGGCAGCCCGCTGACAACATCCGCCAAGTTTGCCGTCGTCAGCAAGAGCCCGTTGACCAACCGCATCAATGATTCATTGGCCAGCAGCGGATTTGCCATTGCCGGTAAGAGAACAGGGTGCGATGCCCTGGTGATAACGGGCAAGGCAGCATCACCGTCCATCCTGGTCATCGACAACGGCGACGTCCGCCTGGAATCCGCCGAGGCGTTCCGGGGCGCCACGTGTGGTGATACACAACGGATGTTGACCGATCATTTTTCGGCCGACTGGCAATTTGCCGTGATTGGGCCGGCCGGCGAACGACTGGTCCGCTACGCGACCATTTCGCACGATGGTCGGCATGCCGGGCGCGGCGGCAGCGGCGCCGTTTTGGGCTCGAAGAACATCAAGGCCATCGCCGTCCGCGGGGCGAAACTTTGTCACTGGGCCGCGCCGGATGAACTCGTGCGATTGGCCAAGACAATCTCGAAGAAATCGATGGGACCGGCCACGGAAAAGTACCGTGAACTCGGTACGGCGACCAATTTGTTACTGTTCAACCGCTTGCACGCGTTGCCAACCCGCAATTTCCAGCAGGGGCAGTTTGCCGGGGCCGGTGAACTGTCACCCGAATCACTGTCGCTGGCGCGAAAGAAGACGCGAGCCTACTGTGCCGCCTGCACGATTGGCTGCGAACACCTGTACGCATTAAGCGACAACGACAGCAACGACGGTGTCCGCCTGGAATATGAAAACCTGTTTGCGCTCGGTCCGCTGTGCGGAATTGATGACCCCGATGTCGTCTTGACCGCCTCGCGCCGGTGCGACGAATTGGGAATTGACACAATTAGCGCCGGTGGCACCATCGCCTTTGCCATGGAGTGTGTCGAGCGTGGGAAGCTCGATGAACCGTGGCTTCGTTTTGGCGATGGATCCGCGTTACTTAAAGCAATCGAGTTGATCGGTGCGTCGGAGGGTTTCGGCTGCCAACTGGCGGAAGGGAGCAAGCGGCTCGCCGAGACCATTGGCGGCGAGACGATCCAATTCGCCGCCCAGGTCAAAGGGCTCGAACTCCCCGGCTACGAGCCCCGGTCGTTACAGACAATGGCTCTGGGACTGGCGGTCGGAACGCGCGGCGCCGACCACAATCGGAGTGGAGCCTACGAAGCTGATTTCTCCGAGTTGGCCGATCGTCACAATCTCGTTCCCGCTGCCGCTCGGCTGGCGATCGACACCGAGGACAAGGCGGCGCTCATCGATTCGCTGATCCTCTGCAAGTTCCTTCGCGGCATTTTTACCGACATCTATGACGAGACGGCCGAGATGCTCAACCTGGTGACTGGGTGGGACGCAACTGCCAACGAACTCCAGCAAGTCGCGCGACGAATCATCACCGCGAAGAAATGGTTTAATATTCAGGCTGGCTGGACACCTAGCGAGGACACTTTGCCGGACCGTTTTCTTAGCCAACCGCTCCCGGATGACCGTGCCGCGCGGTTAGCTGCGGATCAACTGGTGCTCGCAATTCGCGCTTACAATGACCAGCGTGACTGGAGCCCGGACGGCTGGGTGGACCGAACCCAATTGGAAGCGTTGGGCTTGGCCCGATTTGCGTGACCGTTCTCGCGCGGTCGCGACCGCCAGACCTGCGAACGTGAACGCTATCGTTGGCCGTCAGCCGGCGTGGCGGTCACAATCTCAGGCATGTTCCCGGCCTTGGCACGCGAGCTCAACTGAATCAACACATTGCTGGACGTCGGCAGGATATCGATTGTCGCCCGCGAGCCCAGGAGGTTTTCGACCTCCATGACTTCCAACACAGAATCGAGAATCTCAACGTCCTGCCGCGCGATCTCATTGAGTGCATCGCCTACGATTTTCGGTCGAGCTGCAGCGGCTTCACCCATCTTCTGGGACACCTTGAACGCGGTTTCACTCTTGATCAAGCCGACACGGTTGTCACCATCCTGCTTCATCGCGCTGGTCACCTGAACCAGACGCTTGACCACCTTCTCCGTAATATTGTGGACCATCAATTGATCGGTAAAGGCGACCTTCCGAATGTATACCGAGCCGAGGCTGTACCCCCACTTCTCTGATAAGGGCGACACGGTCTGGCGGACCGAGCGGCTGAGGCTGTGGCGATCTTCGAGCATTTTCTCCATCTCGAGATTGCTGAGCGTCGAGATCGTGGAACTCGTGACATTGGCCTGGAGCGACCCATCCGGGTTGGCATTAATGAAGAGGTAGGAGACAGGGTTCTTGACCTGCATCTCATACCAGATGCCCACCCCCATCGGCGTTCCCTCTTCCGAATTGACCATCTGGCTGCGGAGATAATGCTGTCGCAACGCCGTGCTCACCACATACCGTTTGCCAAAGAACGGGATGAGCAGTGCCTTGGCCCCGAAGTGAATCACGGGGAACTGCAAGCCGGGCGTATCGATCGTACCGATCACCTTGCCGAAGAGGGTGAAGACTTGCGACTCGCATTCCCTTACGCAACTGTAAAGCCCAAAGGCACGAGCCAGCGCCAAGAGGATCGGAATCGTTACCAGTCCGCCAACAAAACCCGGAACAAAGTACATTAGGCCGTGCCTCCAACTCGCGTCTGATTCGAATCGGTCTGCACAATTCGCTCGGCGCGCCGATACAAGGGAATTCTCAAGTTGCGAAGATAGGCCTTCAGGCAGTCCGAGCCACCCTCTGCCTTAATGGTGGAAAGCGTCGTCGCGAGTTCCTTGAGCGGAGCAACTTCCGCCTGGGCGTTATTGGTGGCGATTTCGACCGCCCGAGCACTCATCGTAATCTGCTGTTCGGCATCCGCTCGGGCCGTGCTGATGTCGGCAGCGACCTGATTGCGAGTGCTGTTAATCGCCGACAGTGCCCGATCCACTTCCCGGGGTGGATCGATCTCGGTAATCAGGGCGGCGTCCAATTCAATGCCGTAGCGTCCCGTCGTCGACCGGCACTGCTCCTCCATATACTGGTTGATCAGGGGCAAGTTCTTTCGCAGGTCATTGATCGACACGCCTTCCGAAAGCTCGACGGCGCTGGTTTGCGCACCGCCCTGTGCGCTCTCGACCTCCTCTTCGGCCAGCAGGCTTTGTCCCTTGGGGTCCTCGAAGTTCGCGATCCTTTCGCGCAACACGGAAACAAAGTAGCCCATCACGTGTTCCAGCGGACTGGCCACACCAAACAGGTAGGGGTAGAGATTGTTTTCGCTAACCCGGTAACGGATCTGTCCGTTCACACCGGTCGTCAAGTTATCTTTGGTAACGGCCTCGATGGTGTCTTGGGACTTGGTTGGATCCCACGACAAATCCACCGATTGAGTCGACACACTGACCTTGTGAACCGCTTGCCACGGCAGTTTGAAGTAGGGCCCACCGGGTCCAACGACACGCACTTGCGGATATTCGTATCGTTCGCGTTCGTCGCCCGTCATGGGCGGCGTCGGCGCTTTTTCCTGCAGTTTCTGCACCGCACCAAAGCTCGTCACCACAGCACGCTGATCTGGACGAACGGTATAGAGACATCCGATCAGGACCCGCCCAACGACATAGACCAGCATTCCGCTCGCGAAGCCGAAGAGGATACTCATGAAGGTGACCATGGGGTAACTCCGTAGATTGCTGATGCGCGGCGGAAACCGTGACAGGTCCACTCTACTTGCCGTAGACGCGAATTTCATCGAAATCATTCATATCGTCAAAAGAACCGATGCCGATCCGCCCTTTGGTAAACGTCGTATCGCTCACCTCCATATGCGGCTTGCTCATGTCATCAAAGAAAACTTTGATGCTGCCGGTCTGGGAATTCCGGGTCAGTTTGACGCGATGCCAATCGTTTCCCCAAGGTGTCTTGTTGGCGTTCTTGGTGAGTGCCAGCCGCGGCGCACCTTTCACGATCATGATCTGTCCGCTGTGAGGATCGGGACGAGCACCGAGGTGGCAGTAATAGAAATGGGTTGGATCCTGGTGGCAAAAAAAGATGCAACAATCGCGATGGTTGCCCGTATCTTTCGTGCTTTTCACCTTGAATGTGATCACAAAGTCTGACAGTTCAAGGTCTTTGATCATGGCGATATTGTGCGGACTGCGGACCTTCGGTTCATAATCGCTCTTGCGCTTGTTCAAGCCAAAGACGTGATTGCCATCAACATTCCGCAACGTCCACGCGTTGTCGTCAGTCAACTCCCAGCGGTCATGTCCATCGTCGAAGTCTTCGCTGAACACCAGCGGCAAATCCGTTTCCTGCGAATCGGCGCCCTTGACGGGGGCCGTTACAAGGACCGTGAGACAAGACCAGAGGGCAAGGGAAAATACGTTCTGCATGATTTGGGCTCCCGCATGGAGAAGGACAAGCTGCAAGTGAAGCAAAGATTCTCACGCGCTGGGTGCAAGTGAAGCGGCAGGTGGGAATCCAGCCACGTATTATCCTTGGTCATGCGGCAAATGAAAGCCCTGGCGACTTGCACCTTCGACAGAAACGACCGATCATTTGGTGACACTCCCGAAGCTCTCAGGTAAATTGCCCGCCCCTCATCGTTCTTGGTTTCACCCCGCCACGGTAATTTAACTTCACGAGGAAACGCGATGTTTCGCTCTTGCCGAATTCCTTTGAGCCTTTGCCTGTGCCTGTTCGCTGGCATTACGCTCGCTCGCCCATCGAACGCCGCGCCGCCGAAAATCCAACGTCGGCTTCCTCCGCCCGGGATCGAATTGCCCGCCGAAATCCGCATGAATCTCAGTCACCAGCTGGATCAGTTGAATGACCGACTGCAGGCGCTGCCAGCGCATCCGCTCGACGCGGACGTCCGTGTGTTGACCAAAGCCGTCGCACTGGCGTTGCTGCATAACGAGTTCTACAGCCGCAAAGAATTCCCCCGCGCCCAGCAACTTCTCGATTTAGCCGATGAGCGGTTAAAGCAGTTGGAGCACGACCGCACCCCCTGGGCAAAAGCCCGAGGACTCGTCGTTCGCGGGTATCGATCCAGCATCGACGATTCAGTGCAGCCGTATGGGTTGGAAGTACCACCGGAGCTGGCCCTGGATCGGCCCGTGCCGCTGTATGTCTGGCTGCACGGCCGCGGTGACAAGACCACCGACCTGCACTTTATCCACCAGCGTTTGAATGCGCCGGGAAAGATCCAGCCCGGCGATGCGATCGTATTGCACCCCTTCGGACGGCAATGCATCGGTTATAAGTCGGCCGGTGAAATCGATGTGCTCGAAGCCATCGAACATGTCAAGTCGCAATACAACATTGACGATCGGCGGATCGCCCTGATGGGATTCTCCATGGGGGGCGCGGGGGCCTGGCATCTCGGCGCGCACTACGCGGATCGGTGGGTCGCATTGAGTCCCGGTGCCGGGTTCGCGGAAACGGCGGAATATAACCGGCTGTCTCCGGAACAATTTCCGGTGCCCTACGAACAAACGCTCTGGGGCCTGTACGATGTCCCCAATTATGTACGAAACCTCTTCAACCTTCCCGTCGTGGCCTATAGCGGTGAAGTTGACAAACAGATCCAAGCCGCCCGCGTGATGGAACGAGCGTTTCGGCAACATGATCGCACGCTGAAACACCTCATCGGACCAGGCATGGGACACAAGTACCACCCCGATACCCTGGCACAGATCATGGCCCGGATGCAGGAAGCCGTCGCGCGTGGCCAAAATCTGCGGCCGCAACAGGTGACCCTGCAGACCCGAACGCTGCGATACCATCGCATGTTCTGGGTGGCCGCGACGGGACTCAAACATCACT
>JAUIHJ010000191.1 GCA_030432015.1 bacterium | reverse complement strand
ATCGATTTTCCATCCGCTGAGATCATCGCCGTGCCGTTGCGAGCTCCGGAAATCGAGGTGATTTCGCCAGCGCCGGTATAGGCGTCGCAGGCGTAGCCCTGTTCCTGAAAATCGTTTGCCAGGACATCGATCCGAGTCGTGCCATCGTTTTGATTCAGACGCAACGAATCCATGGCTGGGCGGCACTGCCTGCTCAGCGGCCTGGGCGTTCCGCCGCCACCACCGGACCCACCTCCACCGGATCCACCGCCGCCGGACGGTGGGTCGGACACGTAAAATCCGACGGTCGCCACATAGAGGTCGTCAACCGTGTACTGGAAGGACTCGTATCCGGTCGCATCGACTTCTGGCGTATAGAACAATTGCAGACCATCGGGGGCAATCTCGACGGTGCCGCCCAGCGACGTCGCCCCGACGCTCGTAATCTTGTCCGCTAAATCAAACTCGACGTACCCCCGGGGGTCGAGCTGAGAATACCGTTCGTCACGATAGCGGACGAGGTCATTGGCCAGCACATCCAACGGCCGGTCGGCGATGTTGTTATAGGCCCGCCCCAAGTAATCCGCCTGGACCGGCGAATTCAATTGAACCGTGAGCTGCGTTTCGTAGAGGTTGTCCACCACGTAGCGGACCGTTTGCGTGGTCGTGGGATCCGCACCGCGACCGTCGGTCGCCACGTCGATCGCCAGGCCGTCGGCGGTGATCGAGAAGGGCGATGATTCATCCACGGAGTGGCCACGATAGTCAATGATTTGAGTGATCCGACGTTCGCCCTGGTACCCTTCGAAGAACGGGTCATTGGCCAGAACGTCGAGCCGGCGAGTTCCGGATTCATGGATAACATCCAGTACTCGGTCTTCCGTCAGCGGGTCGCTAATCGCGACCTGGGCCACCGCGGAGAAGATGTCATCCACGAAGTACACGAACGTATCCTTGCCGGTTTCAAATTCCGGCGGCGTATAAAGGATGTGCGTGCCATCCTCACTGACCTGGATCGCTCCCCCCAGCCGCGTGTGGCTGACGGCGGTGATGCGTCCAGCGCCTTGGTAGTCGTCCCACAACCCATCATTGGCCAGGACATTCAACGACACCTGCTGTCCGTCCGGATCGACCGTAAACTGATCTTCGCCCAGCGGCGACTCGATCTCGATGGTGACGGTGCCCCGATGCTCAAAATCAATGTAGTATTCGAAGGTCTCGGTGCCTGCGACATCAGGTGGCAACTCGTATTCAATCGACCCGCCATCTTCCGCGATGCGAATCAGGCCTCCGCGACTGCCGAACGACGACGAAGTGATCTTGCCAGGACCGCCATACGTGGCGTCGATGACATCATTGGCCAATAGGTCAAGCTCCACTGCCGGGCTACCCTGGCGGATGTCGAAATGATCATCGGTCACCAGCAAACCTGCGGCGTCGAGCAATTCACGTCGCTGCAGTGGTTCAAGACGCAACCTGCGTCGTTTACGCGATTTTCTTGTCATCAGATGGTCCTGCTAAGCGTTGCCCCGCCCACGCAATCATCGGCAAGGGCAGGGGGCCGCCTGCAGCGCGAGAGGGGGGGACCACAGTGTAACATTTGCGGTCTGAAGAATCCCCCCGATTTGACGCCGGAATCCGGAAAAAACAGGTGCCCGATCACCGAGCGAAATCGGGTGGATACGCTGCCGGACTTCGGCGAGCCAACCTTGAATTCCCGCCGGATGTCCACGCCAGGCAAAGTGCCCGCTCGTTGACTGGCCTGCCTTGATCAAGGGGGCGTTGCGATGGGCCGACCGTCGCGCCTCAGCCTGCAGAGAAAATGTCGTTAATCATTTCCTGATCTAGCGTTTCGTGGGCGAGCAGATGATCGACAATGGTCGCCAGCGCGCTCCAGTGCGTGGTCGAATTGAGCAACGTTAACAGCTCGTCCCGGCAGCGCTCGAGCAGTCGCGAGCGGGTTTCGCTGTCAGGTGCGAGCGGCGCGGCGGCCTCCCACGCGGCTTGCCAATCTGCCGACCATTCGGCGACAGCCTGTAAGTCGTCTGGTTGGTCCAGATGGATCATCTCGGCAACGGGCCCAGCCAGGGCGACGAGCACCGATTTGCGGTGGAATTCGCGTGGGCTCATTTGTCCGATCGGCCACGCGACCTGCGTGTCACCATGACGCCTCGGACCGTCATCCCAAGCGGGTTCGATGGTGACGTGTCGGACTTGCGCACCGTAGTAGAGGGCGGCCCAGACGTGTCCCGCTTCGTGATAGGCCGTGGTTTCTAGCACAGGGTCTTGCCGGTCACGCGATGAATCCAGGGAGCGGTTGGCTGACGATTCGGTCTCCGCTCGCGCGTTGTCGAAGTTATGCGTTGGTTAATGCGGAAGGCCTGTCAGGTGGGCACCCCAGGTTAGTGCGTGCCGCCGCTGCGTGGCCAACGTGCGCAACTTCATGGCTCGCTCGCCGTCCTGCGGACCGCTGAATTGCAAGCCGAGTCGTTTGCGGCCCGCGCACATATCGGACGCGACGACCCCAATCGTAATGGATCCGAGGTCCGCCGGCGATCCCATCGACCTGATTCAGCTATTTGGGGATGGTTGCGGACTGCCGATCATGGATCTGTTGATTATCCGCGTATCGACGTTCCGGATCGCGTTCCCTGCCGCTGTGAGAAGCGGCGTCGGTCCGCAGCGGAATGACCCGCAGGTTGTAGCGGAGTCGATATCTCAGGTACTGAAACAGCCGGATCCAACTTCGCCCGGTGAACATTCTTCCGGACGTCAAGACGAAGAGCTCGCGTGCACTGGAAAAAACAGTCTTGCCGCCGTTCGCTTTGATGGTCGGGCCGACATTCAATTCATCGGCAATCATCCCGGCGTCGTAGCCCGAAATTAACGCCATCCGGTCGACGGCATAATTGCTGCCCCGCGTGGTCGGGATCCTCATCACGGCGCGTTTGAACCAGCGGGCCAGGAAGTGGCAGAGCGTGCGAACGCGGTTCGGCCAGTTACGACGAAGGTCGTAGAATCCAACCTGGGTATAGGCGACTTTGGCACCCTTGGCAAACTGGTCAGCGTACCAGTCCAGCAAGGCGGTCGCATTCAAAATCCGACAATCCGCATCGAAGTGAATAATGTTCTCGGTGTTTGCGTTACGCGTGCCGATCAGGCGTGCCGACAGGGCCACCGCCTCGCCATGCCGGCGAACGCTGGGAATGGCAAGCACACGGACCCCCAGGGACTTGTAGGTCTCGACCATTTCGGGAATTGTATCCGGTGCGTAGTTATTGACGATTAACAACACCTCGAAGCCGCGCCGTCCTCGGTAGGTCGCCAGGTCTTGCAAGACCCGTAGGACATTCTCCTGGTCACCCTTCGCGTTGACCGGAATGACGATGGAGGCAGCCAGCGGCCGGTCGTCATACGGCAGTAGCGCCGCCAGGTCGCCGCGAAGTTGGTCCAGGTCGATGTTTTCGTCAGCAGGTAGGTCATACGTGTATAGCATGAGACGGCCTATCGCAGTTGATCGAGTTCACGGAGGGTGTGACGGAAATATTGCTTGACGAATTGGCGCAACGTGACCAATCGCCAGCGATGATAGATTCGGCGTGAAGGGGCCCCTAAAAGCCGTGCCCGCTGTGCGAAGGCGCCCCACCGCTCCAGCAGCAGCAGTCCTTCAAAAATCCGAATCGACGCCATGGGGATCGGCGCCCCGTCAAAATATCGCGTCAAAAATTGATTCTCCAAACGGTCCAGCGAGGCACGATCGTAGGCCGTCCCCAGGCTCACAACCTGTGCAGCAGACGCTCGCAGGCCCAACTGGAACATCGCCAGGTCCTCGAAAATTGGAGCTCGCCAGCGTGCCAGCGTGTCGATTACGGTCACCCGATTATTCGGCTCGATCAACAGATTACGCGGGGCGAAGTCGCCGTGGGCGATGGCCAGTTCGAACTGCGAGTCAAGCGACCGCTGGGCCGCGGACTCCAACTGTGATCGAACCGATTCGATGAACGGTCTGTTTTCTCCTTGATCGATCAAGTTGGCGGTCAGTGCGGCCAGCACTTCCAGGAATTCTGCGCGCGTTGCCATCCGGTCCGTCGTATGCGACAAGGGACCGATCTGGTGGAATTCTCGCAGCCAATCGCCAGCGTTCTGCGTCGTTTCAAGCGGCTGAAACGGGAGACGCTTCCAGCCAATCTTGACCCGTCGGGCGGTCAGGTGGATCTGCCGGAAACTGACGCCGGCCTGTTTTTCCATTGCGAATGCATTCGGCGGGGTGAGCAATTCGAGTGGACGAATGACGCCGAATCGCGGGTCGCCCAACGCGTTGAAATGCTGTTCGATGGCGACCAGCGAATTGAATTCCAGCTCCGCCATCCGATCGGGGTCGACAAGTTCAAACAGGCGTGGACGTTGGGAGATTGTGTCCGTCTTCGCCGATTCGTCGATCAGTGTCGGCATGTACGGAAATTTCACAATGACGCCGTGCGAGCGATTTCCGTCTGAGAGCTCGAATTCATGAAACGCCGAGTACATCCGTCGTGACTCGCGGACATGCCGCATCGTCACGGCCGTGGCGTCAAGCCCGGGGAAGTAGCTTGGCGCACGTGTCTTCAAGTGCGAAATCAACGATGCCTTGGCCCCGTCGATGGCAAGATCATGACTTGGCGCTTGAATTTCGGCTGCGATCGACATAGTTGTTCGTGGATAGGGTGGATGGCGACGTGTACGCGAAGCACGCGAAGATATCAGTGGTCAGTGGTCTGCCAGGAAAACCTGTGATTCTTCTTCTCACACAAACCTAACTGCCGATTAGCCGCGTGCAGGGAATCGTGAAACGTGAGATTCGGCAATTCGCGATTTTTGCGCAGGCTGCAGCGACATTGTCAGTTGTGAGGTTTGCGTGACGGCCGTCACGGCGAGGCGTTGCGCGTCTGGTTCGCGTTGCTGGCCACCTGTATGCGGCGCCGTCGGTACGCTGCGGATCGAGCGTGCAGAACCGATTTACGTCGTGACGGAATCGATTGACGACGTGAATGAGGAAGAATCTTTCACGTTTCCTGTGGGAAAACGCCTCGTTTTTGCGGTGTTTTTGGTCGATTGCAAAAATGTCGCAAAAATACCGGGAATTCAGACCCGGTTTCGAGCGGGGATCTCGACTGACCTTTTGTAGAGAACTTTTTCGTCGAGGTGCCGAGGGGCAGAGTGGTCTCCTGGAGACCGCGGCACCTCGTACGAAATGGAAGCCCACTTTGTGCCATTGGGGCTAGGACACAGAGTGGGCTTTTTTTGCGCCTTGACGGAGCAGGCAGCGGCGCGGCGGTCGTGAGACTTGAGGCGACGTCGATCTGCGGGCTGGCGAGCCCGATTGCGTCAACGCGAGCAGCAGGGGATCTGGCAGTCCATCGCCCCCCCCGAAATTGGTGCCCGAAGCGAAATGCCGACAGACTTATGCGGGTCAGGAAAACGGCGCGTTAAACCCTAGTGAGTGCACAACTGGGTTCAGGTGGGCAGTCTGTGCGCATGCGATCCGGGATCGTTCACTCATTCTGGCGCGCATCCCGATGTCTAAGATAGGCGGTGGTTTGCGCGCCAAGCAACTCGGCGATCCAGTGCTCGTGATCCACCGTTGTCAGTCCGGCAAGCCTGGCCCGACTCGAGGCGTCCTATGAACCTATCCGCAACTCGGCAACGAACGCTCCACGGCCGCTGGTTCGTGGCGTGGATGTTGTCCGTTGGGGTCTTGGTCGCGCCTGCTCAGGCACGGAATTTTCGGCTGCCATTCTCTACAACCTCGCAAATCCCGCACCCGGCGGTGGCTCGGATCAGCGTGGCCGAACAGGGGGCGACATCCCACGGGACCGGGACGCTGGTCAACGTGGCTGGTCAGCATGGATTGGTGGTGACCAATTGGCATGTTGTCCGTGGTGCGGTGGGCGAAGTCCTGGTTGAGTTTCCCGATGGGTTCCGTTCGGCGGCCCGCGTCTTGAAGGTCGACAAGGAGTGGGACTTAGCTGCGCTGCAGATTTGGCGTCCCGCCGCGCCACCGGTTTCGATGGCGACCGTAGCGCCTCGACCGGGCGAAACTCTGGCGATTGCCGGATATGGCAGCGGTCAGTATCGAACGGTTTCGGGGCGTTGCACACAGTACGTGGCGCCGGGTGAAAACATGCCGTATGAAATGGTCGAGCTTTCGGCCGAGGCGCGGCAAGGCGATTCGGGCGGGCCGATCTTTAATGAGCGTGGCGAATTGGCTGGTGTGCTGTTCGGGGCCAGCCGCGGGACCACGTCCGGAAGCTACTGTGGACGCGTGAGTGAATTCCTGGCGACGTTTCTCCAACGGCCGGCGGCCAGTGTGAATCCGGTGCCCGGCGACGTCCGCTCGCACGACGCGCCTGCACCGATCGCAGAGGGGGACACGGCCGCGGCAGGTCCAACGTATGGTGCCGCCGCCGTACCCCAGCACAGCGGCCTGGCGCCGCTACCGCCCGTGCCAGCTTCACCATCCCCGCCTCCCGCGTCACCTGCAGCCGGCGGCTTTGCCCGCGTCGAGCCTTACTTTGGCGCGTCGCCACGGATGACGCCGGCCCCCGCCATTGACCTTGCTCCGTCGACCGCGGTCAGCACGTTTTCCGCACCCGTGCACCGCAATGGGACGCAACTCGCTGGCGGACAGGCCTGGGCGGATGCGCCGGCTGCTGGTGCCTTGCTGTCGTCGGCCGACAAGCCTGCCGCGGCGCCGTGGGAGAAGTTGGTCGGCGAGACACCGCTTGAACAGGGAAAGTCCGTCTTGGCCGGGATCGGGATCCTGGTCGTCTTGATGCGATTGTCAAATGTACTGGCGGGTGGACGAGACTAACGATTAGCGCGGGCCTTGTCCCTGGTCAATCGCCCGTCGCAGGGCAGCCTCATTCACCAATGCAATACAGGTTTTGGTGCGTGCGGATAAACAGTTGTCCGTCCGAGACAGCGGGAGTCGCGTTGCAGGTTTCGTCGAGCCGGTTGGTGGCGATGACGGTCAATTTCTCCCGGCTGGGCGAGAAGACCAACGTGGTTCCTTTTTGGTCGGTCAAATAGCCTCGACCATCGACGAACACGATCGAGCCCCAATTCGCTCCTTGGTCTGTCCGTTCCTGCCACAGCGAATCGCCGGTCCGGGGATCGATACACTCGAGTGTGTTGGGACCAGAGTTCGGCCGATAAACGAATCCTTCCACAAAGACGCCTGTGCCGATGCTTTGCGGGTTCTTCTCTCGTCGCCACAGGCGTGACGTCGTTGTCAGGTCGCCTCGCCCCCCCAGCCGCACTCCGATTGCCGGCCCGCTGAAGCCGCCCGTATCGACACAAATGTCGCCAGCGAGAATGGGTGACGAGTAGGCAAGATCACCTCGGTCGTGCCGCAGCCCCGCGCAGTGCCAAAGAATGTCACCGGTCGCAAGGTCGTAACCGACCAGTCGATTGGGCATCGCGCAGATCATTTGCGTTTGGCCAGCGACCGTGGCGATGACCGGGGTGCACCAGGATCCCAGGTAATGCCCATCCGGACGTTTCTCCGCGCTTCCTTCCAGTGGCTCCGGCGTTTCCCAGATGGTATTCCCCGTTTTCAAACTCAATGCCAACACGCGAACGCTCGTGCCGGGACCCGTATGCAGGAACACTCGGTCGCCGTGGATCACCGGTGAGGTTCCATAGCCCCACATGTGCTGGAATTCGCCAAGATCGCGCGACCAGACCTGTTTCCCGGAGAAGTCATAACAATGGAGCCCCGCCGAGGCATGCCAGACGACCACATGGCTGCCATCCGCTGCGGGTGTCGTACCACAATACGGATTTGTCTTGTGGGTTGGCATTTTGCGACCGAAATCGACCGTTTGCACCCAGACCTGATTGCCGGTCACCCGCTCAAAGCAGTACAGCGATCGCAACTTGCCGTCAACGTCTTCGGCGCAGGCGACAAAGACATGCCCGTTGGAGACAATCGGGCTTCCGTTGGAGGGCTGTGGCAATGCCACTTTCCAACGGACGTTTTCGATCGCACTCCATTTCACCGGGACGTTGGTTTCATCGGCCAGCCCGTTTCCATGCGGACCTCGGAAAGCCGGCCAGTCACCAGCCAGTGCGAACGAAGGCAACAACAGGAAGCAGCAGGCAAGCGTCGCGAAGCGGTGGGTCATCGAATTTCTCTCCACGTGTCGTTTCACACCGATTTCAAACCGATCGCTCCCGAAGATATCAGACGCCGCGACGGCGTCGCAAGGTTTGCCATGTGGGCAACGGCGGCCGCATGCGCTCGAATCGTCCGGTGTGTCACATCGGCTTGCAGGCCTGGTTATGTGCTGTAAGTGTTTATTTAGAAGGGGGTTGCGGATTGCGGCTAGGTTTCCAAGGGTTGCTGATCGGCGGGAGTGCCCGAATCGTAGTAACGGCTTGTGTTGACGGGAGTTGGTGTGCGGCTCCTAAAATGACCGTCAAAAAGCTGCCAAGCGGGCACGTCCTGTCGGCGAATCTCCTTTGGGCCGGCGGATGTCGTCGTGAAATTTCGCGCACGCCGGTACGAAGTCGGGGCGGTCAGACTTTTCGGCGAGGAAGTCGGCCTGATCGCAGGTGCGTTTCCGCAGCCAGAAGACGCCAAGCCTCGCCTTGTTCAACGTTGACCACGAATCCAAGCGTTCTTTGGAGAATCGCATGAACTCATTTGCTCTGGCCGCGCTGGTTCTATGCGGCGCAACACAATGGACCGACGGTTCGCTGGTGGTCTTACATAACAGCAACAAAATGGTGGCGGGTTGGACCGACTCGGACGTCACGCACGTGGGATTGGTGATGAATGTCGACGGGCGACCCTGGGTGTATGAAGCGACACCAGGCCGAGTCCGCCGCGTACCGATCACCGATTACCGTGAGGAATTGCGTGAGCTGAATGCCAGTCGCCGCCAGCCGACGCGGATGTCCGTGCTGCAGCCCAAACGCCCTTACTCGCCATCCGAACTGGCTGCCATGCGAGTCTATCTAAACCAGCAGATTGGACGTCGCTATTCGATCAAGGGGGCGGTGCGGCGGAAGCCCAGTGATGGTATTCACTGTGCCGAGTATGTTGCCACAGCCCTGGCCAAGTCTGGTCGATTTCGCGCGACCAATCCGCACGGCTTGCACCCGGCAACGATCGTGCAGAATGCCGCGCCTTTACACACCGTACCGACAGATGTATCCATTAGACCCAGGAAGTCGCAGGAATCCTGGTGCGCGCGGTCGTGGAAACAGTGGGGCGGCGTGCAGGCGTGGTGTTCCTGGGCTTGTTATGAAGCCCTGGTGTTCTGCTGGTAATCTGATGAAACTGGTCATTTATCCCGCCGTTGACGCCGCTCGGTTCGAGAAAATCGAACTGACGTCCCGTCCGATGTCGGTCGTCAATCTGAACGACGCCTCGGCCGTCGCGGTGGAGATCGTAGACGCCGATGCCTTCTTTGGTAAATTGTCGCCCGAATTGGTGGCCGTCGCCCAGCGGTTGCGCTGGGTGCAGTCGCCAACGGCCAGTCTCGAGCATTATCTCTTTCCGGAGTTGGTGTCGCATCCCTGCACGCTGACCAACATGCGCGGGCTCTTTGGTTCGGTGATCGCAGACCACGTCTTTGGCTACATGCTCTGCTTCGCGCGAAATTTGCACCTCTACTTGCGGCAACAGATGGCGGCGACCTGGGCACCCATTGGCGGCGAAGGGGCACGCTCGTCGTTTTCCGCCGGCCCTGGAATGGTCAATGCGATGGACCGGGCGCACCTTGAATTGAGCGACTGCACGTTGGGGATTGTCGGATTCGGCGCGATCGGCAGGGCGATTGCCGAGCGTGCTGCCGGAATTCCGATGAAGGTCGTTGCCGTTGACCCCTACCCCAGCCAGGCACCTCAGGGGATCGATGAAATTTGGAATCTGGATCGGCTGGATGATCTTTTAGGCATGAGCGACTTTGTCGTCATCGCAGCCCCGCACACGCCACACACGGTCGGGATGTTCGGTCGGGCGCAGTTTCAGCGCATGCAAAAATCGGGCTACCTGATCAATATCGGCCGGGGTGCCATCGTCAAGTTGGATGATCTTGTCGCATCGCTGGAGGCGGGGGAAATTGCCGGGGCGGCCCTCGATGTCTTCGAAGTTGAACCGCTCCCCGCCGAGCATCCTCTGTGGAAGATGGAAAATGTCATCATCACACCGCACGTCGCCGCCTGCTCCGTCCAAATTGCGCCCCGGCACTTGAATGTGCTGCTCGAGAATATCCGGCGTTTCGTCAGCGGCGAAGAACTGATCAACCAGGTGCGAAAAACCGAGTGGTTTTGATGCCGGTTGGAGGAGCCGTCGGGTGCCACAAGGGCCGGCGCCTGAAGTCACGCTTCGCGCGACGGCATCCTGGCAAGGGCGCGAAGAGACGCGCGAAATTCAATTTTCCCAATTGTCGCAGCGCCGGTTCAGGGGGTGATCCCGCGGAAGAAATTGCGAATGGGCTGCCCCTCGACGTACACCTTGGGGCGGACCGTTACCGCGGGGCCAACCGCAACCGGACGAGCCACAGTTACGGGGTAGGCTGCCGTCACGGGGTAGGTGGCTCGATTAGCATAGACCCGCGGCGCGGCGTATGCCGGCACGACGGGCTGGTACGCGACAACCGGGCTGTAGGCGACCACAGGTGCCGGGGCAACCGGGCGATACGTAACCGCGGGGGCCGCGACAACCGGGCGATAGGTCACGGCGGGGGCGGCGACAATCGGACGATATGCCGTGACGGGGGCCACGCCGGCTAATACCGGGCGGTAAGCCGTCGTCGGCTGTGGAGTCAGGTCAATCTGCGTTGCCTGCACGAACGGCCGATAATTGATGACGGCGCCACGTGTTGCCACAGGGGGGTACATCGTCGCGGTAGGTGCCGTCGGCACCGAGTACGTTGTTACCGGTGCGGCGGGCGCGACCGAGGGTGCCACCGGCGAGCCAACCACAGGCGATTGTGCGACGACACTCGCTTCATTATTCGGTGCACCCGCCGCAACGGGAACGCCCGGATAGTTCGTGGTGACGGGGTTGGTTTGCACCACCGTGGGAGTTCCGTACGTGACCGTGGTTTGTCCGCGCACGCTTGTCGTGAGACAGAACAGTGGCACGACAGCCAAGACAAGCAATTGTGGGACACGCATGAAACCAACTCCTTAACGCCACGCTGCGGGCAACAAGTAGACTCAATTAGTAGCCTTCGAGCTACTCACTCAGTATCGCAACGAGGGTTCGACATGACAAGGATTGAATCCATGGATTGCCAGTCACGACACACGTGCCGGGTTCGTGTCGTGACGATCACGCAACTTGGACCGACTGTGGCCAAGTTTGCAGGTTAGGAACGTGCGAGAAATCAGCTTGCGAATCGTGCGGTCGTTGACCCGTTCGCAGTGGCACACGACCATCCCATCGATCCTTTCGCGAGCGGCTCGCCGGCCGTCACCTGTACGACAACTCGTAAAGTACACCTTCCGAACCGCATCAGCAATGCCAACCTCACCGGGGGT